>CAZSMW010000245.1:0-10448 GCA_964607985.1 uncultured Eubacteriales bacterium | reverse complement strand
CTCCGAGGATGGGTTTCCTTCAGCTCATTAGATTAGCCTGGAGTCTTGGGCCTGAGGAGCCGAGAAGGACGCGAGTCTCAGGCGATTCTTTATCGGAGCCGGGAGCAAGGCCCTTCCCCATGCCCTCCTCTTATCATCACGGCCCTTGAGGGCCGTGCCGGCCAAGCTATTGACCCCGCCCATACTAAATGGAAGAAAACTCCAAAAAATAAGCTCCTTTAAGCAATCTGTCTTTACGGAAAATAATATATAAGTTAGCATCAAGCATGAAAAGAGTCATGGAGAATGTAAAAATGTTAAAAACAGTCGCTTGTTTGGATCTTTGTTGCCTATTGGCGTTTCTTCCGGTTAGGACGCAGGTCCATTCAGGAGCACAGAAAACGGACGTCAAGGAAACCGTTTTCTACGTCGCCACGAACGGCAGCGATCAAAACCCGGGAACGATGGCCAATCCTTTCGCCACATTGGAAAAGGCAAAAGCCGCCGTACGGGAACGGGTCAATATCTCACGACAACCGATCCGGGTCCTGCTGCGTGAAGGAACGTACTACCTGAGCCGGCCTCTGGAATTCAGACAGGAGGACTCCGGATCGGCCGAAGCGCCCGTCACGTACGCCGCCCAGCCGGGAGAACGGGTCACGATCAGCGGAGGCATCCTTTTGCCGTGCGACTGGAAACCGTACAAGGACGGGATCTGGATGGCCGCGGTTCCGGCCGTGAAACAGGGGAAACTGGATTTCGACCAGTTGTTCGTCAACGGGAGCCGGCAAATCCTGGCGCGCTATCCGGACTACGACATGTCCGATCCTGGAAAAAGCGGGTATGTGAATACAGCGGGTGGAATCCCCGACTCGCTTCGGAGTCCGGTGGCGGGGCCCAACGATGACATGACGTTTTCAAGCGGTGCACCGCGCGGCGTTCGGTTCGATCCCGCCGCGTTCACCACAAAAAGCTGGGCCAAGCCGGAGGAAGGAGTGATTCACATTTATCAGGCCGATTATTGGGGAAACCTCCAGTGGAAGATACGGACCGTGGATAAGACCCAAAAAGCCATCTGGTTCGGGGACGGCGGCTGGCAGATAGGCGCCAAATGGTATGACAATCCGGCCGAGGTGGACGAGAGTTCGCGGTTCTTCATTGAGAACGTTTTTGAGGAGCTGGACGCGCCGGGAGAATGGTATCTCGACAGAAAAGATGGCGTTCTTTATTACAAGCCGGCGGCCGGGGTCGATCTGAAGAAGGCCCTGGTGGAAGTTCCCGTGCTCGAACAACTCGTCCGGTTCACGGGCGCCCAGGACCGTCCGGTACACCTCATCACGCTGGAGGGATTCCGCTTCGCGCATACACGTTCCACCTTTTTAAAACCCTATGAAGTCCCGTCCCTCAGCGATTGGGCCATTTACCGGAGCGGGTCTGTGTTTCTGGAAGGGTCGCGGGACTGCGTGGTTCGGAACTGCTGGTTTGACGCGGTCGGCGGGAACGGGATCTTCATGAACAACCACAACCGGAACAACACGGTGACCGGGTGCAAGTTCACCCAGACGGGGGATAGCGCTATTTGCTTCGTCGGCGAATTAGAAACCACCGTCGGTACCCAACGTAACTTTTCCTACGAATGCCGAGCCATGAACAATCTGATCCACGATTGCGGCTTTTTCGGCAAACAGATCGCCGGCGTGTACATCTCGCGCGCCAAGCGGATCACCGCCTCGAACAACCACATTTACAACATGCCGCGCGCGGGGATTTGCATCGGCGACGGCACGTGGGGCGGCCATGTCATCGAATTCAACCACATCCACGACACATGCCGCGAAACCGGCGACCACGGGCCGTTCAATGCGTGGGGCCGGGACAAGTATTGGTGCCTGAGCCAGTCGCACATGCCCTACACCATCAGACGAAGCCACGATGCCGGGCTGGTGAAGGTCGATGCGATGGAAACGGTCATCGTCCGAAACAACTTTTTCGAGGAAAAATCCGGCTGGGGCCTGGATCTCGACGACGGCGCCTCCAATTACGAGATATACAACAATCTCTGTGTAGGCGTGAGCATGAAACTGCGCGAGGGCGCCTTTCGGACGATTTACAACAACATCTGGGTCAACGGGGCCAATTCGCCGTGCTTCCATGTGGGCAACGAAGACAACCATGACCGTTATTTCAACAACATCACGGTGACGACCATCGCCCACCAGAAACCCGAAAACGACCTCAATTTCAGCATGGGTGAATCGTTCGGTGAGATCTACACGCTGATCGCCGTTCCAGCGAACGGTCCGTGGCTCGAACAGATCGATTCCAACTGCTTCTATAGTGACCTCGGCAACTTCGTGGCCCGGGTCCGTTTCCGGCGGGAGCAGGACGATCAAAACACCGACGGGAAAAAGGCCGAGAAATATTCGCTTGAGGAATGGCGCAAATTGGGTTTTGATCGGAATTCCGTTTTCGCCGATCCCATGTTCGTTGATCCGATAAATAAAGACTATCGGGTCAAGCCCGAATCTCCGGCCCTGAAGCTGGGATTCAAAAATTTCGAAATGGGAAACTGGGGTCTGACGGATGAATTTCCGGCCCGGTGGCGGAATTAAACGGCCGGCCGCCGTCCCCTCAGGGACCCTGGGCCTCGTGAGCGGGCTTATGAGTTCATTTCGCCTTTTGCTTGTCGCTGTAGATCTCGCGGACGCGGTCCACCACGATCGCCAGCAGGATCAGGAGTCCCAAGAACGAATTCGCGTAATAGGGATTCGCCTTCACCTCGACCAGGCCGTGCTTGATCAGCATGAAAATGGCCGAGCCCATGAAGACTCCGAGGGCCGAGATGACGCCGCCGTTGAGCCCCGTTCCGCCGATGATCGCCACGGCGAACGAGATGATCAGCCAGTCGTCCCCGGTTTCGGGGGCAGCCGAGCCGAGCTTGGACGCCCAAAGGACGGCGGCCAGGGCGGCGAAGGCGCCGGACAGGACGTGCGCCCAGACGACCATCCCGGCGGTGTTGATCCCTGACAGCCTGGCCGCGCCGGCGTTGCCGCCCGTGGCCAGCATCCGCCGGCCGAAGACGGTGTTCCGGTACATATAGCCGACGAGCCCCAGGAGGACGACCACGAGGATAAAGACGTAGGGAACGCCGAGAAAGCTCTTCTGGCCAATGAAGCTGAACGATTCGGGGACCTTGTAAGGGGACCCGCCGGAGATGCCCGAGCGCAGCCCCATAAAGAGGAACATCATCGACAGGGTGACGATGAAGGAATCGATCTTCAGGCGGGTGATGATCATCCCGTTGACGAGCCCGGCAAGGACGCCGGCGCCGAGGGCCGCCGCGACGGCCAGCCAGGCCGGCAGCCCCCAGGTCTCCAGGCCCAGGCCGAGAACGATGGTCGTGATGCTGCCGATCGCGCCGACGGCCAGGCTCATCTGGCCTATGACCAGGCAGAACGCCTGTGACATTGCGATCAGGACGTAGAACGCCATCTGCCGGGACACGACGAACATGGTGTATCCGCTGAGGAAGCTCTGCGACCGGAGCGCCAGGATCGTGAACAGGGCCCCGGTGGAGATGATAAGCCCGAGCGTCCGGCCGCTGATCCGCTCCCGGCGATCGCCGGTAGTCTTGGTCTTCGTCGCCATGGTTGCGTCCTCCGTCAATGCAGGTACCGCCCGATCGCCGCGCTGACCTGCGCATAGGTCTTGCTCCCGTCGTCCACGCCCTCGATCTCCCCGACGACCCGGTGGTCCTTGAAGACGAGGATCCGGCCGGCCACCTTGATGATCTCCGGCATGTCCGAGGAGATCAGGATGATCGCCTTGTGTTCATTTTTCGCCAGGTCCCAGATCAGCTGATGGATCTGTTCCTTGGCCCCGATATCCACGCCGACGGTCGGCTCGTCGATGATCAGGATATCGCAGTCGGCCGCCAGCCATTTGGAGATGCAGATTTTCTGCTGGTTGCCACCGCTCAAGTCTTCCGTCTTCTGGTTCGGCCCGGTCGTCCGGATGCTCAGGGCCCGGATCATGTCCCGCGTGACGGCCAGCTCTTTAACCCGGCTGATGCACCGGGACAGCCGCTCGACGAGCCGCGGCCAGATGGCGATGGTCACGTTCGTGCTGACGGAGGATTGGAGCAGCAGCCCTTCTTCCTTGCGGTTCTCGGTGACGTACCCAATGCGGTAGCGCTCCAGACTGTCCGCCACGCTCTGGATACGGGCTTTTTCCCCTCGGACATAGACCGCGCCGCCGTCGAGGCGGTCCTCCCCGATCAAGCAACGGGCAAGCTCGGTCCGTCCCGCCCCGACCAGGCCGTAGAAGCCGAGAATCTCGCCCCGGTAGAGCGTAAAGCTCACATCCTCGGCCTTATTCTTGCGGACCACGTGTTCGGCCCGCAGCATCTCGCGGCCGCGGTCGACGTCAAGCCGGCCGAGATGGGCCTGGGTGATGTCCCGGCCGATCATCATTTTGACGAGCTCCGGCTGAGTCAGGTCGGCGATCCGCCTGGTCCCGACGTGGCGGCCGTCGCGGAGGACGCTGACCTTGTCACACAGAGCGAAAACCTCTTCGAACTTGTGCGAGACGAAGATGATCGTGACACCTTTGTCGCGCAGGCCCCGGAGGATGCCGAAGAGGTTCCGGGCCTCATGCTCGGTGAGGGAGCTGGTCGGCTCGTCCAGGAGGAGGACGCGGGCATCGGCGGCCAGGGCCTTGGCGATCTGGGCGAGCTGCTTGTGGGCGGCGCTCAGATTCCGGACGACCATGTTCGGGGGAACGGCCAGACCGACCATGTCGAGATAGGTCCGGGCGACGCGGTGGACAGCCTTCCAATCGATGATCCCGGTCTTCCCGTACGTGATGAGCTTGTCGAGCATGATGTTTTCGGCGACCGTGCCGGCGGGAACGACCTGAATCTCCTGGCTGACGACGTCGATGCCCCGGGCCAGGCTGTCGCGGTAATCGCGGAAGCGGAGGCGCTCTCCCTCGTAAAGGACTTCGCCCGCGTCCGGCTGGATGATCCCGGTGATGATCCTGATCAGGGTGCTTTTCCCGGCGCCGTTCTCGCCGACGATGGCGTGGATCTCCCCGGGCTCAAAACTCAGGCTGACATCCTGGAGCGCCGTGACGCCGGGGAAGCGCTTGCCGATTCCTTTGAGTTCCAGCATGAGGGAACGGGCTTTTATTGCGGCGACCGGAAGTACTTGGTTTCGAGCTCGGCGGCGATGCCGTCGGTGATCTTCCGGACTTCGGCAGCATAGGTGTCGACGTTCTCCCGGGTCACGATCACGATGCCTGCGTTGATGAACTGGTACTCGGCCTTCGGCGTCCGGCCGTCGAGCATCAGCTTCAGGAGCATGCAGGAGATGTAGCCGTGGCCGGGGGGATTCTGGGCGATCGTGGCATCGATGGCGCCGTCGCGGATGGCCTGGAGCACGGTCGCGCCGGTGTCGATCCCGATGAAACGGATCCGTTTGTGCTTAGGGTCCCTGTGCCACTCGGTCAGGACAGAGGCGGCGGCGATGGTCGGGTTGTAGCCGGTGGTAATGATGCCGTCGATCTCGTCCATCCGGGCCGCCAGGGCGCTCTGGATCTTGGTGACAGCTTCGCTGACCTGGCTCATGTCCGAGATCGTCTGGATGATCTCCACGCCGGCGTACCGGGCGACGACCTCCTTGATGCCGTCGTCGCGCTTTTTCGTGTTGATGTCCGTGACCATCTCCAGGACGTTGAGGATCCGCCCCTTGCCGCCCATGAGCTCGATGAGCTTTTCGGCCGCCGTCATGGCCGCTCCCTTGATGTCGGTAGCCACGGTGAACGGGACGGGCGTGGGCAGGTCGGGCTCCGCGCCGTAAGCTACGACGAGCTGGCCCCGGCCCTTCAGCTGGGCGAACAGGGCGTTGCCACCGGCGGGGTCACCGGGGTAGATGCTGAACGCCTTGTAGCCCTTTGTGGATAGGGACTCAACGTTGACGTTCTCGTTGTCCTGGGTCCACTGCTGGCCGACGATCTTGGCAGCTTTGACGCCGGTCTCCTGTTCACAGCGTTCGACGCCGCTGCGGACCTCGGTGATATAGGGATGCGGCATCATGCCGTACCATGCGATGGGTTCAACGCTTTCGGCTTTGCGCGTGACCTTGACCACGACGACCAGGACCGCCAGAAAAATCACGATTCCGACAATGACGATCTTTTTCATTCTCTGATCCTTCCGGCTCCGCACGCCTCTGGCGGCGGCACCGGTCCACGTCCGGGGATGGCGGGGAAGCCGCCGAATTTGTCATTATAGCATGATAACATGCCCCCATGGGACATAATTCCCGGGTCCGGCCCGGGCGCTGACGCCCCGGACCGGCTGCATGGATTCCCTTTCGACCCAGACGACAAGGTCGGTCCTGGTGAGTGTCAGGGGAAGAAACCCCGCCACGCCGGGCAAAGTATAATAGACTCCCACCCGAAGTTGCCGTCGATCTGGAAGGGAGGAAAGGAGAAGGACTTTACTCGATGGTCTTCTTGCCCGCCTTTCTGTCCGCGTATTGCTCTTCAATCCAAGCGTAGGTCTTCCTCAGACCGTCCCGGAGCGATGTGGATGGCTCCCAGCCGAGGATCCGCTTGATCATGGTATTGTCGCTGTTGCGGCCGCCGACGCCCTTGGGGGCGGAGAGATCATAGCGGCGCTCGAGTTTGACACCGGCGATGCCCTCGATGATATTCACGAGGTCGTCGACCGAGACAAGCTCGCTCGAACCGAGGTTGATGGGCGTAGCGATGAGCTCCTCACAGTGCGTGATCTTGTCGATACCATTGACGCAGTCGTCGATAAACATGAAACTCCGGGTCCGTGTGCCGTCCCCCCAGATCTCGATCCAATTCCGCCCTTGGTCCTTAGCCGCGATGACCTTGCGGCAGAGGGCCGCGGGCGCTTTTTCCCGGCCCCCGTCCCAGGTTCCGTGGGGGCCATAAACATTGTGAAATCTGGCGATGAACGTCTTCAGCCCGCGCTCTGCCCAATACTCCTGGCAGAACATCTCCGACATGAGCTTTTCCCAGCCGTAACCCCGTTCCGCCATGGCGGGGTAGGCATCGGACTCCTTGAGGGCCCGTACGTCCGGGCTCTTCTGAAGATCGGTGTTGTAAGCGCAGGCCGAGGACGAGAAGAAATACCTTTCGGCGCCCGCCCGGTAAGCCGCCTCGATCATGTGCGTATTGATGAGGATGCTGCGGAGGCATTCGATCCGGAACCTCTCGATGAACCCCATCCCGCCCATGTCGGCGGCGAGATTATAGACCTCGACGGCGCCCTCGACGGCGCGCTCGCAGTTCTTCCGATCGCTCACATCCAGGCACAGACACTCGACCCTCGGCACACGTTGGTACCACTCAAGCAGGGGCTTCTTGTCCACAGCTCTGATCCGGGTAAACCCCCGCTCGTGAAAGGACCGGGTCAACGACCCACCGATAAAACCTCCGGCGCCCGTGACGACGATCAGATCATCCTTGGCTGCCGCGCGGCCGGTTCTCTCCATTTTGGACATGTGTTGCTCCCCTTTCCTTATCTCCGGGCGTTCCATTCTAAACGGCCGCCCTTTCGCGATCGACTAGGAGATCTCTGCGTAATACTTGCTGATATATTTTTCCTGAACCTTGAACGACCAATGGATGTCGCGGATGTAGCCGACGGCGTCCTGGCGCTTCTTCGTCCGGATGAGGTTGATGAGCTGCTGGTGCTCGCCGATCGAGGCCTCTTCCCATTCCTTGACGAATCCCGTCTTGCGCGGGAAGTCGTACAGCCTCTTTTTCATTTGGTTGACGATCTTGGCCAGGCTGGCGTTGCCGGACAGGTTTAGGTAGGTCTCGTGGTACTTCAGGTTCTTTTCATAATAGAGGTCGAAATCGCCTTCGGCGATGGCCTTTTTCATGCCCTCGTTCATTTTCTCCATAAACTTGATGTCCGAGTCGTGGAAGTGCTCGAAGGCGGAGAGAAGGGCCTGGCTCTCCAGCGCCCCGATGACCTCGTAATAGTTCCTGATGTCCTGGAGGGTCAGGACGTTGACGACGACCTTCCGGCGGGGAAGGATGGTGACGAAATCCTCCATCTCCAGTTGGAGGAGGGCGTCCCTGAGCGGGGTCTTGCTTACCCCCAGCTTTTTCGAGGTCTCTTCCATGTCGATCACCGACCCCGGCTTGAGGTCTCCCCTCCGCATCTGCTCGCGCAGGTACTCGTAGACTTGTTCCTTCAGGGATCTGATGTTCAGCAACGGTCTGGCGTCCATGGGTCCGCAGGCTCCTTTCGTCCGGAGGTTTTCACATAGCTGAGAATATAAAATATCAGATTTCAAGTCAACAATAAATAATGGTCTGGAATGAACTCCTCCCTTACCTCCGCCCTGGGCAGCCGGGACCACGGGTCCTATTCAAAGACCGCCGGAGTGGTCAACTCTTGTAATAGTCGATGTTTTCGGCCGTGACGATGTCCAGCGGCATCATCACATTCTTCTCCACAGCCTCCTTCAGGACGACACACCGGTAGAACGCATAGATTCCCTCGTAGCTCTGACATTCCGACTGCTGGCTGATCAGAAATATTTGACATCATATATCAGTAATGATAATTTAAGCGAGGATCTCTTAAAAAGCAAGCCGAAAGGTTGTTTAAAATGAAACGAAAACGCTTAGCCTTTATTATTGGACTTCTGTTCTTAGCCGCCTTGTCGATCCGACCCGCAAATTCGGATGACACCCTGTTCGCTTCGGCAAAGGTCGGCCCCAAGGTCGGGATCCAGGCTTACCCCTTCAGCCTGAAGGATGTCCGCCTGCTCGAAGGCCCCTTCAAGCAGGCTATGGAGCGCGACCTTGAGTACATGCTCAGCCTCGAGCCGGATCGCCTCCTCCACTCCTTCCGTCAGACGGCGGGACTGCCGACCTCGTCCAAGCCTTACGGCGGCTGGGAAGACCCCGCCGGTAGCGCGCCCTCGGGCGAGCTGCGCGGCCACTCCATCGGCCACTACCTCTCGGCCTGCGCCTTCATGTCCGCAAGCACCGGGAACGACAGGATCAAGGCCAACGCCGACTATGTCGTCGCCGAGCTGGCCAAATGTCAGAAGGCCCTCGGCCCAAGCGGCTACCTTAGCGCCTATCCCGAGGAATTCTTCGACCGCGTCTTCTCGGTCCGCCGCGTCTGGGCGCCTTTCTACACGCTCCACAAGATCATGGCCGGGCTCGTCGACATGTACGAGCAGACCGGGAACGCCCAGGCCCTGGAAACGGTCGAGAAGATGGCCCATTGGGTCAAGTCGCGGACGGGCAGGTCCGACGAGGGCCATATGGAGATTGTCCTCAACCATACCGAGCAGGGCGGCATGAACGAGGCCCTGGCGAACATCTTCTCCCTCACCGGGAACCCCGAATATCTGGAGACGGCCCGCCGCTTCGACGAGAAGCATTACACGGTCCCCTTGTCCGAACACCGCGACGTCCTCAAAGGCGAGCACGTCAACTCCTTCATTCCCAACATCATCGGCGCGGCCCGGGAGTACGAGATGACCGGCGACCCCGCCCTATACGAAATAGCCACTTATTTTTGGAACCAGGTCACCGGCGCCCGATCCTACGTCACCGGAGGCACGAGCAATGACGAGGGCTGGCAGGCCGACCCCTACGTCATCTCGACAGAGCTGGGGAAGGACAGCCACGAGTCATGCTGCACGTACAACATGCTCAAGCTGACCCGCCACCTCTTCAGCTGGGAGGCGAAAGCGGAATATGCCGACTACTACGAGCGGGCCCTCTTTAACGGCATCCTGCCGACCCAGGACCCGGCAACGGCCATGATGATGTACTACGTGCCCATGATGCCGGGCATGTTCAAGACCTTCATGAAGCCTTTCGACTCGTTCTGGTGCTGTACCGGGACGGGCATGGAAAACCACGCCAAGTACGGCGACAGCATCTACTTCCACGACGAGAACGGCGTCTTCGTCAACCTCTTCATCGCCTCCGAACTCCTCTGGCCGGAGAAGGGCTTCGGCCTCCGCCAGGAGACCCGGTTCCCCGAGGAGGGGAAAACCACCCTCGTCGTGACCGCGGCCGGGCCTGGAGAGACGGCGCTCCGCATCCGCATCCCCGCCTGGGCGGAGAAGGGCGGCTCCGTCACGCTCAACGGGAAGAAGCTGGACGCTTTTTCCGGCCCCTCGAGCTATTTCACCCTGAAGCGCGCCTGGAAGAAGGGCGACAGGATCGAGGTCGTGCTGCCTATGAAGCTCCGTCTCGAACGGACTCCGGACAACGTCAACATCGCCGCCGTCCTCTACGGCCCCATCGTCCTGGCCGGCGAACTGGGTCCGGTGAACATGCCCGACGACAAGGTCTTCGGCTCCTATGGGCCATCAGGTGATCCAGTCGCCGTCCCGAAGCTCGCGGTTAAGAGCGCGGACCCGTCGACCTGGATCAAGCCCGTCCCGAGCAAG
>CAZSMW010000244.1:0-4802 GCA_964607985.1 uncultured Eubacteriales bacterium | reverse complement strand
ATAAGGTCGATGATGGTGTTTTCCATTGCCTCGACCTCTTTTCGCGGCGATTGACATCACTGTGCGGCCGGCGATATAGTTCCGGTATGGAGAGGAGGGGAGATTTATTAGCTGTGCACGTATTGCGGCACGCACTAGGTTTGGCATGGCCCGAAAGGCGCCTACTGCAAAGGGTGTAGCCGAAGGGCAATAAACGGCAAAAGTTTTGTATAGGAGAATAAATTGCGCCGTAAGAAAGAGCTTAAAGCCGTCTACAACTTGCCGCCGTTCAGCCTGCTCGACCCCGGCAATCCGTCGGAGAAGATCGACAAGAACGAGCTCTACGAGAAAAAACGACGGATCGAGGACAAGCTCAAGGAGTTCAACGTGGCCGGCGAGGTTCGGGAGTACCACCCCGGACCCGTCATCACGACCTACGAGTTGTTCCCCGACCCCGGCATCAAGGTCGCCCAGGTAGCCAACCTTACCGAGGACCTGTCGCTCGCCCTCGAGGCTGAATCGGTCCGCATCCAGAGGATTCCCGGCAAGTCCTCCCTCGGCGTCGAGATCCCCAACAACAAACGCGAGGTCATCAAGCTCCGGGACATCGTCCAATCCGAAAAATTCCTCCATTCGCCGTCGAAGCTGACCATCGGCCTGGGCAAGAACGTCCACGGCGAGGTCTACATCACCGATCTGGCCATCATGCCCCACCTCCTGATCGCCGGGGCCACCGGCTCGGGCAAGAGCGTCGCCCTCAACGCCATCATCGCCAGTATCCTATACAAGGCGACCCCCGATGAGGTCAAGCTCATCCTCATCGACCCGAAGCGGCTCGAATTCTCCCTCTACGAGGGTATCCCCCACCTTCTCGCCCCGGTCATCAACGACCCCAAGAAGGCGGGCTTCATCCTCTTCGACGCCGTCCGAAAGATGGAGGAGCGGCTGAGGCTCCTCGGCCAGATGAAGGTCCGGGACATCGTCCAGTTCAACAAGACCGTGGAGCAGACCCTGAAGGAGAAGAAAGGGAAACTGACTGATGAGGAGAAGAAGATCCTCAAGCCCCTCCCTTACATCGTCATCATCATCGACGAGTTGGCCGAGCTCATGATGGTCAGCGCCCAGGAGGTCGAAAGCAGCATCACCCGTCTGGCCCAGCTGGCCAGGGCGGTCGGGATCCACCTGGTCATGGCCACCCAGCGTCCCTCTATCGACGTCATCACGGGCACGATCAAGAACAACTTCGGCTGCCGCATCGCCTTCCGTGTCCCTTCAAAGATCGATTCCCGTATCATCCTCGACGCGGGAGGAGCAGACAAGCTATTGGGCCTGGGAGACATGCTCTTCCTCCCACCCAACTTCCCGCGCCTGTTGAGGCTCCACTGCGCTTTCATCTCCATCCCCGAAGTCCGAAGGCTCGTCAAGTTCGTCAAGGAGCAGGGTGTCCCCGAATACGACGAGCGCATCGTCCAGGCGGTCAAGGGCGACGCCGACCTGCTCTGGGAGGAATACGGCGAAAAGGACGAACTCTACGAGAAGGCCCTTGAGCTCGTCCTCCTCACCGGCCAGGCCTCCGCGTCCTACCTCCAGCGCCGGCTGAAGCTCGGCTACGCCCGGGCGGCCCGGATCATCGACCAGATGGAGCAGGAAGGGATCGTCGGTCCTTCCGAAGGAAGTAAGGCAAGGGAAGTCCTGGTCGATGCCAAGACCTATCTAAAGAACAAGGAACTAGCGAAGGAGAGAGGGGACTGATCGCCGCAGCGCATGACGTCGAGCGTCCTTAGTAGGCCTGGTCGCCCAGACACTGCGACCAGCTCATTCCCGGGCAGGTTTCGAGGAGTTCGAGGCCTTCTTCCTTGAGCCGGCCATCGATATATGAGTAAAAATCCTGTTCGTTCATGACGACAAGACAGGCGGGTTCAACGGGGTTTTTTCCGCTAGCATGCTGAATCATCGTGCGTCCATCCTTTCATCAAGTACAGGATTAGTCGGGAGAAGCGCCTCAAGATTGATAAATTCGCAGCTTGTCAAGCCGCCCCCCGGCCGATATAATATGCATATGATCGACAGCCGACCTGATATCGATCTGGACGAACTTGTGCTCAAGTTCAGGCCCATCGTCTCCTTTCGGGTCAGGAAGGCCCTGGGGGGGGCCACCCCGGACTGGGAGGACGTGACCGACGAGATCATCACCCAGGTCATTGAAAAGGTCAAAAACGGCGAATTTCGGGGGGAATCTTCGATAGGGACTTTCATCTACACCATCACCAGCCGGCGGATCGTCGACCACATCCGCCAGAAGACGAGGGTCTTGAGGCACGCCCCCGAGCCGAGCCCTTACCCGGACCCCCATGAGACCGTCGAGGGCCGGGAACGGGCCGAACAGGTCGCCAAAGCCGTCAAGGGCCTCAAGCCGAAGTTTCGAGAGGTCCTCTACTTATACTATTACAAGGAAATGCCCAGGGAGGAAGTGGCCAGGCGGCTGGGCATCCCTCCCCGGAGGGTCAGCGAAAGGGTCAATTATGCCCTGAAGCTGATTAAGAAGGACCTGAAAAAGTAAATTTATTTTCCATTTTCCCCCTTCCGGAACGACTAAAAGGTTGAAATCAAGGAAAGGTGACGGAAATGACCGAATGCAAGTATGAGGAGTGGGTTGACAGATACCTTCTCAACCGGCTTGGAGAAGGCGAACGGAACGAATTCGAAGAGCATTATTTCAACTGTGCTTCCTGCTTCGCGAAGACGGCCGAGAGGGACGAGATCGTCAGCGTCCTGAAACACGAGAGGTCGATATTCGCCGCCGAAGAGCGGCCGGCGATCGAGACCCGGACGGCCGCTTGGTATGACCGGGTCGTCGCCTTCCTCACGCCCAAGCAGTGGGCGCTGGCCGGAGCGGCCGCGGCCCTGCTCGTCGCGGTTTTGACCGTCACCCCCCTTCTTCGCAACACGCCTCCGGAATTCATCATGAACGGCGAAGAAACGGTCCGCGGCGGCTCGCTGACCCTCATCTCCCCTGTCATCGACATCAAGACCGTCCCCGCTTACTTCGAGTGGAAGAAGCTCGGCGAGGACGTCGAATATCAAGTCTCAATCTATAACGGCAATCTCCTTTGGAAGACCTCGACCACGGACAACAAGGTCTCCCCGCCCGATGACGTCAAATCAAGGATGGTCGCCGGCCAGAGATATTCCTGGCAGGTCAAGGCATTCTCCAAGCAAGGGACCCTCATCGCCGTTTCCAGCCGCATCCGGTTCACGGTCAATCCCGCCAACTAACAAGCATTTAGTCTTCGATCAGCCGGTTGTCCTCTTCTTCGATGTAGAGCCGGCCCTTGCTCTGCTCCTCGAAGGCCAGACAGCACATCAAGCGTCCGCACAAACCCGAGATCTTGGTCGGGTTGATGACGATCTGCTGCTTGCGGGCCTTCTGGATGGTAACGGGCTCAAACGTCTTCATGAACGCGGAGCAGCAGAGGGTCCGGCCGCACGTACCCAACCCTCCGATCATCTTGGCCTCGTCCCGGACGCCGACCTGACGCATCTCGATCCGCATCTTCAGCTCCTTGGCCAGGTCCTTGACGAGCTCACGGAAGTCGATCCGGCCGTCCGCCGTGTAATAGAAGATCCCCTTCTTCTCGTTGAAGAAATAGCGCACGGAGACGAGCTTCATCGGCAGGTTCCGCGTCCGGATCCTCTGGAGGCAGAGATCGAACGCCCCGTCCTCCTTCTCCCTGAGCCAGCTGAACTTCTTCAGGTCCTCCTCGGTGGCCTTCCTGATGATCGAAACGGCCTGTCGGGCGGCCCGGGGGTTATTGCAGGCCTGGCTCACGTCGTCAACGACGACACCCAGGTCTCCGCCCAGGTCCGATTCGACGATACAGTGGTCCCCGCGGCTCAAGGAAAGGTCGCCCCTTCTGGCGCGGATGGTCTTGCCCGTTGTCTCAGAAAGCAAACAGATGATTTCAGACATGGTTTCATTCCCCGAAATTTGAAAAGTAGACCGCGGCCTGCAGGTTCATGTTCAGGTTTCGATTCCCCGAAAGGCCCGACAGGACGGACTCGGTGCGGGCCAGACAATTCTGAGTCCTCTCGAGGCTCCATCGCCCTTCCGCCTCCCTGAGCGCCTCCTCGAGATCCGGATTGAGGAGGTACCGGCTCTCCCCGTGCTCCTTGATCAGGAGGATGTCCCTGCAGAACGACGCGAACATCTTCATCGTCTGCCGGAGGTCGTCCTCCCCTATGACGCGCGTGACGAAGGCGAACTTGTTCAGGAAATCGGGCCCCCCTCCCCCCGCGAGCAGGGCGCGGAACAGGTCCCAGTCTCCCTGCCGGCTTTTGAGGACATCGTCCCAGTCCCAGTCGAGGGCGTTTTCCATGCTGCCGTTGGCCAGGAACGCAAGGAGGTTCGCCCGGTCGGCGGGTTGCCCCCCGGCGACGAGGGCCCGGGCGATCTCCTCCCTGGCGACGAGGGAGAATTCCAGGGTCCGGCACCTGGACCGGATCGTGGACAAGACGAGGTGCGGTTTCTCGGTGACCAGGATGAGGGTCGAGGCGGCTGGGGGCTCTTCGAGGACCTTCAGGATGGAGTTGGAGGCCTCCTCGCTCATGGCGTCTGCCCCCCGGAGGATGAAGACCCGGACCCTGGCGGACATCGGCCTGAGGTAGGCCATCTGCTTGAGCAGGCGGATCTGGTCGATCGCGATCTTCTGCTTGTTCTCTTCGATCGCAATGAACATGACGTCCGGCGCGAGGCCCTGCTTCTCCGGGTCCTGGGAGGCCTTCCCGATCGCCCGGCAGGACGCGCACGCATCGCAGGCGTCGTC
>CAZSMW010000243.1:0-3892 GCA_964607985.1 uncultured Eubacteriales bacterium | reverse complement strand
TAGAATGAGCGGGTGAAAAACTATTTTGAGGACATCCTGAAAAAGGTCTATGAGCACCGACTTTCTCCAGAGGAGGCCATCGAACACCTCAAGGATTACCCCTACCAGGACCTCGGATTCGCCAAGATCGACCACCACCGGGAACTCAGGAAGGGCATCCCGGAGATCATCTACGGTTTGGGCAAAACCGGCCCCCAGATCCTGAAGATCGGCCGGGAGATCATCAGGAAGGGCGGGAACTTGCTCGTCACCCGGGTCGAGCCGGAAATCTATCGAGCGCTCAAGGGGAAGATCCCCGGTGCCGTCTATAATCCTGAGGCCAGAACGATTACGATGAAGCAGAAGGAGGCCGCGCGGGGCAAGGGGAAGATCGTGGTCATGACCGCGGGGACGTCGGACATTCCCGTGGCCGAGGAAGCCTTCGTCACCTGCGATATCCTGGGGAACGAAACCGAACGGGTCTATGACGTCGGCGTCGCCGGCCTTCACCGTCTTTTCGGAGAGTATGAAAGAATCAAACAGGCGCGGGTCATCATCACGGTCGCCGGAATGGAAGGGGCGCTTCCGAGCGTCGTGGCCGGTCTGGTCAGCGTCCCGGTCATCGCCGTTCCCACCAGCATCGGCTACGGGGCCAGCTTCAAGGGCCTGGCGGCCCTCCTGGCCATGCTTAATTCCTGTCCGGGCGGCGTCGCCGTGGTCAATATCGACAACGGCTTCGGGGCGGCCTACCTGGCCAGCTCGATCAATCACCTTTAGCCCGTCCGGACGTCCCGGAAGATTGACAAGTTGAGGCTGACTCCCTATATTATATAGGAAAGTCTCATCTATAATTAAATATGGAGATTAACGAACAGATCAGGCAGGTCTCTTCCATCGTCGAAATCGCTTCCCAGTTCACCACATTGAAGAGACGGGGCAGAAAATACGTCGGGCTCTGCCCTTTTCACTCGGAAAAGACGCCTTCTTTCACCGTCGACGAGGAAAAGCAACTCTTCCACTGCTTCGGCTGTGGGGTCGGCGGGGACGTCTTTTCCCTTGTCATGGAAAAAGAGAACCTGGATTTTCCCGAGGCCTTGAGGTACCTGGCCGAAAAATACCACGTCCCCCTCCCCCAACAACGGGTCAACCCCCAGGTGCTCAAGCTCGAGGAGAAGATCTTCAAGATCAACGAGCTGGCCATCGGCTTCTTCCGCAAGAACCTTGTCAGCACCGAGGAAGGGATGGCGGCCCTGGAGTACATCAAGAAAAGAAATATCTCCGAGGACACCATCCAGGCGCTGAAGATCGGATACGCCATGAACGCCTGGAGTTCTCTCCTCTCTTTTTTCCAGGCGAAGAACGTTCCGGCGACACTCCTGGAAAAGGCCGGACTCGTCCTCCCCGGCAAGAAGAAGGACGAATATTACGACCGGTTCCGGGGACGGATTATCTTCCCCATCTTCAGCCTGACGGGCAAGGGAGTGGCCTTCGGCGGCCGGACCGTCATCGACGCCGATCCCAAGTACCTGAATTCGCCCGACACACCCCTCTATTCCAAGGGCAAGCTCCTCTACGGCCTGAACCTCAGCAAGGACGCCATCCGGGACGCGGGTGAGGCCATCCTGGTAGAAGGTTACACGGATTATGCTTCCCTCTACCAGGCAGGCATCACCAACGTCGTCGCGTCTCTGGGAACGGCCCTCACGCCCCATCAGGTCTCTCAGGCCTCCCGCTTCGCCCCGCGGATGATCATCAGCTACGACGGAGACGCGGCAGGCAGAAATGCTTGCGCCCGGGCTATTCCCCTGTGCCTCGAAAAAGGGATGAACGTCCAGGCCCTCATCCTGCCCGAGGACCTGGACCCCGACGGATTCCTCAGGAAATACGGCCGCGACCGCTTCCTCGGGCTGATGAAGAAGAGCCTTCCGGGTCTCAAGTTCCTGATCGATAGGCACTCCAGGGGAGCGAAGATGAACGTCCCCGAGGAAAAAGCCAAGGTCGTCCGGGCCATCATCAAGGAGATTGAGAAGGTCCCCGATTCCGTGGCCCGCGGCGAGTACGTCAAGCAGGCGAGCGAATTCCTGTCGGTGGACGAAGGGCTGCTCCGGAGCATCATCGAGAATAGGCCCCCGGAAAAGGGCGCCGAAGCCGGAGATTTCCTTTCGCCCGCTGAAAAGAGGCTCCTCCAGATCCTCTTCGAGAACAAGGACATGGCCCCCTTCGTTTTCGAGGAGTTCCAAGAAGGGGATTTCCGGGGCCTCAAGAGCGAGTCGGTCCTCACGTTCATTCAGGAATCCTTCCGGGACGGCCGGGAATGGAGCTTCCACGACCTGAAGGAAAGCGTCAAGGCCCCGGTCCTGGACAGCCTGTCTCGGGCCCTCCAGGAAAGGACCCGGCAGGCCTCCGTTGAGGAGGCCCGGGACTGCCTGAGGGCGCTCCGAAAGGTCGTTTTTCAGAACCGGTTGAAGGAGCTGCAAACCGAAATCGCCCGGTCGGAGAAACAGGGAGAAAAGGAGAAGTTGCTGACCCTCCTTTACCAGAAACAGGACATCACAAAGCAGATCCTGGCATTGTAAAAGGGAAGATGAGGAGTGCCAAGTGACATCGGAGAATAAATTCCGGAAAGACGAGATCCACCAGCTCATCTCCAAGGGCCGCAAGCAGGGCTACCTTCTCTTCGCGGAGATCGACAAGACATTCACCGACGAATTGGATTCAGAGGCGGATTTTGACGATTTTCTGTCATCCATGGACGGCTACGGGATCAAGATCCTGGATTCCCGGCAGAAGGAGGTCGTCCCGCGCCGGCGTAAAAGCGACCTGGTCTCGCTCCACGGTCTCGAAAGGACGACCGATCCGGTCAAGCTCTACCTCCGCGAGATGGGCAACATCTCCCTGCTGACCCGGGAGGGGGAGATCGCCATCGCCCGAGAGATCGAACGCGGGGAGAAGTCCATCATCAAGGCCCTGTCCAGGACGCGCATGGTCCTCAACGAGGTCCTGGTTATCGAGGAAAAGATCAAAGAGAGCCCCATCACCATTCAGGAGATGTTCGACTTTACGGAAGAGGACATCGCCGAGGGCAAACTCGAGGAAAAGAAAAAGCAGATCCTGGAGAAGATCAAGAAGGTCCGGGAGTTGAGCGCCAAGCTCGGCAAGATCCCGACGACCAGAAAATACACGATCACGCGCGGCCGGATCATCGTCGGGGTCAGCCGGCAAATCCGGGAACTCAACCTCCGGACATCCCGCCGGGAGCTGATCATCGAGGCCCTTCGGGAGAAGCTCCGGATCATCAATGACCTCGAGGACCAGCGGGAGGAGCTCGTCCTCAGCCAGAAGTCCAGCCGCCGAAAGAAGGAGGACCCGGCCGTCCGGCAGAAGATCAAGGAGATCCAAAAAGAGCTCCGCAAGTACCATACCGAGATCGGGTTGGACCCCCAGGCTTTGCGCAAGGCGGTCCGTTCCATCACGACGGGGAAAAAGATCAGCGGCCAAGCCAAGAAGGAGCTGGTCGCCGCCAATCTGAGGCTCGTGGTCTCTATCGCCAAGAAATACAGCAACCGCGGCCTCCAGTTCTTGGACCTCATCCAGGAAGGCAACATGGGCCTGATGAAGGCGGTGGATAAGTTCGAGTACCGGCGGGGTTACAAATTCTCGACCTACGCGACCTGGTGGATCCGCCAGGCCATCACCCGGGCTATCGCCGACCAGGCCCGGACGATCCGGATCCCGGTCCACATGATCGAGACCATCAACAAGCTCATCCGGGTGTCCCGGGCCCTCGTCCAGGAGATCGGCCGGGAGCCGACCTCGGAGGAGATCGCCCGGAAGATGGACATGCCCGTGAGCAAGGTCCGGAAGATCATCAAGATCGCCCAGGAGCCCATCTCCCTCGAGACCCCCATCGGCG
>CAZSMW010000242.1:0-9432 GCA_964607985.1 uncultured Eubacteriales bacterium | reverse complement strand
CGTATTCCTGAACATCTTTAAATGAGGAGGAGCATTGAAACCGAAGATCTCCCAAGAGGCGAAGGCCATGGCCGCCCAATGCCGCCATTACGCGATGTGCAAGATCGATTACCTGGGGACGGGGCTCTGTCCCGCGGGTGTTGAAAAACCCTATGTCAGCTATTTTCCCCAGGGAAGGATGGACCTTTGTCACGCCCTTTCGGAGGGCCTGCTCCGGCTCACCCTCGCTCTCGTGGACATCGCCCGAAGCTGCACGCTCTGCGGCGTCTGCGACCTTCAGTGTCACTTCGTGACCGGGATGCGCCCCATGAAGGTCATGAGAGAGCTCAAGGAATACGTTGAAGCGCGTCTTGCGGAGGGGGAGGAGGTCGCGGCCGTGGCCGAGGACGAGCCCCTGAAGCGCCTCCGGGCCATCGTCGGCCCGGACTGGGCGACGAACGACCCGGCCATCCTCTTGACCTATTCCGATGACCCTTTTCCCCTGGCCGGCCCACGAATGCCCCGCTACGTGGTTCTTCCCGGTAGTCGTGACGAGGTCGCCGCAGTGGTCTCCCTGGCCAACGTTCTCGGGCTCCCGTTCGCCATCCGGGGCAACGGTGGCAGCGTCTTCGGCTTCGTTTTCACCGACGGCATCGTCCTGGACATGAACCGGATGAAAAGGATCGAGATTGACGCCGGGAACTGGAGCGCGTCGGTGGAGCCGGGCGTGACCTCATTCGAGCTTCAGAAGGAGGCTTTCGGGCGCGGCTTCCGGGTCAACACCGCCGAGCCGGCCGCCACGGTCTGCGGCAACATCGTCTGCACCGGCACGTTCTCGACCTGGTCCAACGTTTACGGAACGGCCGCGGACGGCTTCATCGATATGGAATTCGTGGATAGGAGCGGGAAGGTCTTCCGCCTTAACGACAAGAGCTCCCCGAACGTCTTCGCCTTCGAGAAGGACGTCCTGCCGTCTCCCGGAATCTGCACAGAGGCCGTCGTCAAGCTGCAGCCCGTCACCGACGATGAAGAGGGGGTTCTCGTTCCATTCGGGGATTTCCAGGAGGCCGTGCGGTTCGCCCGGGACCTGGGACGGCGTAGGATCGGCCTGGCCGTCGCGGTCCTCGGCAGCCATTACATCGCCAACTTCCTTTCCCCTTCCAAAGACCTGGCCGCCCGGCTCAAGAAGGCGCTTCCCGACGTCCTTGGGATCAACTACGCTGTCTTTGTCGTCGGAGATCAATTCGCGCGGGATTCCATCGGTAAGATGGCCGGGACGGTAATCGACAGCCGGCTCCTGCGGACGCTCATGCTGGGCCTTCCCAAGCTGCTTGATCGGGAGTGGCTCGACCTCGTCCGCGGCTTCGAAGGGGGGCGGCCCCCTTACGAAATCCTGGCCAAGCCTGAGATCCGGCCCCTGATCGAAGCCGCTCTCTCTCCCTCGCCGGAAACCGTCGCCGGGTCGGTGGACGAAGACCTGAGAGGCCTTTATGCCAAGCTCTACGCGCGGCCCGAAATGACCGACATGGTCTGGCTGAACATGTTCCGGATCGTGAGCGCCCGGATGTCCAGGCATAAGCACATGTTCGCGTTCCTGGTCTATGTCCCGCTCGATGACGGAAGAGTCATCGACGAGATCATCTCCGGCTTCGCCCGGATCGCCGAGGGCCAGGGGTTGGAACACGACTACGGCTTTCTCACCCCGATGGACTTCGGCAAGCGGGCCATCCTGGAATACGATTATTACATCGACCATACGGACGAGGCGGAGAAGGCCAGGATCGGCCGGGCTATGGTCGAGATAGATCCCTGGCTGGAGGGCCTGTCCGAAAAGCACAAGGGGGTGTTGTTCCTGAAGTATGTGTTCTCCCAGGGATGCTCGCGGAAGGAGAACTTTCTCTACAGATGAATCCTGGGGAAGCCTTCATGCGCATCTCTCCGGAAAAACTGTCGGACCGTCGAAGAGACCGGTCCGGCCGGATCCTCCTGACCGGCGGCACGGGGTTTCTCGGGAGCCATCTGGCCGCCGCCCTCCTGAGGGAGGGATATGAGGTCATCCTTCTTGCCAGGTCATCGAAGGGGGTGACGCCCGATGAGCGGATGGACCGGCTGTTCGGCTGGCTCGGCCTGAGCGCCGGGGACAGGAAGAAACTGCGCGTCGTCGACGCCGAGATCGTTCGCCCCCGGCTGGGCCTCGATGACTGCGAATACGAGCGGTTGGCTGGGGCGGTGGACGAGATCGTCCACTGCGCCTCGAACACGTCCTTCTCGAGCCGGAAAAAGGGCGAGGTCGAAGCGGCCAACATCGGTGCCCTAGGCAATATCCTGGATCTTGCGGCGTCGTCCGGATGCGTGTCTTTTCATCTCATCAGCACGGCCTATGTCGCGGGCAAGAACGAAGGACTCTGCCAGGAAGCCCTCGTCCGTCCGGACGACTTCCATAACGCGTATGAAGAAACGAAATGCGCGGCGGAATGGTTGGCCTGGGAAAGGTGCCGGGAGGAGGGGATCCGGCTGAGCATCTACCGGCCTTCGATCGTCTGCGGCGACTCCCGGACCGGCCGGAGCCTCCTTTTCAGCGCGGTCTATCACCCCGTCCGGACGGCACTTTTTCTCAAGGACCTCTTTGAAAAGGACATCCGGGAGAAAGGAGGGAAGAGGGCGGGACAGATGGGGGTCAGGTTGGAGGATGACGGGGCGGTTCACCTGCCCATCAGGATCGAGGTCAGGGAGGGGGCGGGTGTCAATGTCATTCCGGTCGATCACTTCGTGAAGGCGTTCCTCGTCCTCATGGCGGGGGCCCCCGCCGGCGGCATCTTCCATATCGTCAACCGCCGGATAAAGCCCATCGAGGACATCGTCGAGTATGCGAAGAAAATGTTCGGGCTCCGCGGCATCGAGGCCTGCCGCGCCGAAGCCTTCAAAGAGAAGGCGCGTAACGGCCTTGAGGTCCTCTTCGACACGTATCTCGAAGCCTATGGCCCGTATATGCGGGACACGCGCCTCTTTGCGACCGATGCGTCCGGGCCCTTTCTGGAAAAACACGCCCTCGTCTGTCCCGAGTTCAACTACGAGTTGTTTTCGAAGTGCATGGCTTATGCCGTGGAATCGGGTTGGGGCGCCCTCCTCTTTCCGATATGATTGATACTTTTTGGGGGGAATGATAGAATCCAATCTCTTTAAACGATATCGACATCCTCAATGCGTTTACTAGGAGGAAACCGTGTGGAAAAGAATTATGCCCAAGAATGAATTCTTCTTCATTCATTTCGACAAACTGGTAGATAAAATCGTGGAAGGCGTGCGCGTCCTCAATGAAATGCTGGAAAAGGGCAGCGATTACGGCGAGTTTGCCCTGAGGGTGAAAACAATCGAGCACGAAGGAGACCAAATCGTTCATGCCATAATAGCCCACCTGCACAAAACCTTTATCACCCCCATTGACCGTGATGACATCCATATGTTGGTGTGCGGGCTGGATGACATTCTCGACACGGCCGAAGGCGCAAGTTCCCGGATTGACATGTACCAGCCCCGTCATATCCCTGTCGAAGCCAAAGAATTAGCGCAGGTTCTCCTTGAGAGTGCCCGGATGGTCCAGGAAATGATCACGTTGCTTCGCAACCTCAAACAACCTCAGCGGATCCTTGAGCTGACCGTGGAAATCAATCGCCTGGAAGACCAGGCCGATTATATTCGCCGCAGCACTTTGGCCCGCATGTTCCGCGATGAACAGGATGTGCGTGAATTGATCAAATGGAAGGATATCCTTCAATATATCGAGCGCTCCACCGACCGCTGCGAGGATGTCGGAAACATCACCGAGGGCATTGTCCTGGAACACACGTGATCATCTAGGATCGACATGCTGGCCTTTGTCATATTAATTATTTCCATAGCTCTGTTGTTTGACTTTTTGAACGGGATGAACGACGCCGCTAACTCTGTGGCCACGGTCGTATCAACCCGGGTGCTCTCTCCCCGTCTGGCCGTGATCTGGGCGGCCGCATTCAACCTCATCGCAGCCTTTTTCTTTGGTGTGCATGTTGCCAGGACGATCGGGATGGGTGTCATCGATGCCTCCATCATATCGCCCGTCTTGATCTTGATCGCTTTGATCAGTGCGGTTCTCTGGACCCACTTCTGCACGAAAGCCGGCCTGCCCATCAGCGTCTCTCATGCCCTCATCGGAGGTTTGATCGGCAGCGGGGTCGCCAAAGCCGGTTTCCAAGCTCTGGTTGTCTCCGGCGTCTTGAAGATCTGTCTTTTCATCGTTCTTTCTCCGCTGATCGGTTTCCTCCTGTCCATGGTCATCATGGTTGTCGTCTACCGAGTCTGCCGACGTTCTAACCTCCGGAAAATCGATGTCTGGTTCCGCCGGCTGCAATTGGTCTCCGCCGGCTTTTACAGCCTTGCTCATGGTACTAATGACGCTCAAAAAACGATGGGAGTGATCTCTGTTCTTCTTTACAGCACCGGCTATTTGGGGAAAACATTTTATGTGCCTTTTTGGGTGATCATCAGCTGCCATTTGGCCATCGCTATGGGGACCTTGGCCGGAGGCTGGAAAGTGATAGAAACCCTGGGCATGAAAATGACGAAACTAAAACCCGTTCACGGGTTTAGTGCCGAGACAGCCTCGGCGGCGGCGATTATCTTTTCCTCTCTCATCGGGGCTCCCGTTTCAACAACCCATACCATCACCGGTGCGATCATCGGCGTGGGCGCCGTTACAAAGTTTTCGGCCATCCACTGGGGAGTTGCTAAAAAGATCGTTTGGACCTGGGTTTTGACCATTCCCAGTACCGCCCTCTTCAGCGCCTTGTTATGGGGACTCGCCTCGTGGCTCCATCTGGCCAGATAAATCGGGGACACAAGGCCAGATAAATCGGGGACACAATACCAATTTCCGAATTACCAAATTTTCCCCTGGAAATTTCGTCGTTTCAGGAAATTCGGAAACGGGTATCGTGTCCCCAATTAGACTGCCGGGTTCTCCAGCAGCTTGACCAGATCCCTCGAGAAACGCGCCGCCTCGGCGCCGTCGACGACCCGGTGATCGAAGGACAGGCATAAGGGGAGTGTCGTCTTCACTATGACCGCGCCGTTCTCCGCCCTCGCCCGTTCGCCGATCCTCATGGTGGCCAGAATGGCGACCTCCGGATAATTGATGATGGGCGTCGCCGCATCCCCGCCGATCGCTCCGACGTTGGTGATGGAGAATGTTCCCCCCTTGAGGTCGGCGAGGTCGAGCGTCCGGGCCCGGGCCGCCCTGGCCAGGTTCCCGATGTCCTCGGCGATCTCGAAGACCGTCTTCATGTCCGCTCCCTTGACCACGGGCACGATGAGCCCGTCCGGGACGTCCACGGCGATGCCGATATTATAGTATTTCTTGACGATGATCTCCTCGGATTCCTCGTCCACCGTCGCGTTGAGCATGGGGTGGAGTTTGAGGGCCTCGACCAGGGCCTTGACGATGAAGGGAAGGTAGGTCATCTTGGTCCCCTTGGCTTCGGCCTCACCCTTCATTTTATCCCTTAGGGCGATGAGTGCCGAGGCGTCCGCTTCATCGAAATGGGTGACGTGGACGGCCTTGCGGATGGATTCGGTCAGTCTCCGGGCCGTGGCCCGCCTTACCCCGCGTAGCGGGACATACTCGAGGGCGCCGTAGAAGTCGAACTTGGGTTTGATCCTAAACTCCGGCTTCTTTTCGGCCGCCGGGCCCTTTTCTTTGGCTCCCCGGACATCGCCTTCGGTGATTCGGCCTCCTGCGCCGCTCCCCTGAACCAACGCCAGGTCCAACCCGAGCTCGCGGGCGAGGGCGCGAACCTTGGGGGTCGCCAAAGATTCTCCCGGAGGTGCGGCCGGCGAGGCCGCAATCCGGACAGCCGCTTGAGCGCCAGCTTCCTTCGGAACCGGCATTTCCGCCGGCGCCTCAGCGACCGGCTCGCCCTTCTCGCCGATGGTCACCAGGACCTGGCCGACCTTGATGATGTCCTTGGGCTTGAAATGCAGTTTGAGGACGGTCCCCGCGAAGGGAGACGGCATCTCCACGACCGCCTTGTCCGTCTCGATCTCGCCCAGCGTCTGGTCGACCTTGACCTCATCGCCCTCCTGGACGGTCCAGCGGACGATCTCGCCCTCGGTGATCCCTTCACCGACGTCCGGAAACCGGAATTGCTTGGCCATGTTCAAAACTCCATCAGCCGTCGAATGCCCCGGAGGACCCGCTCCAGGTTCGGGTAGTAGACGTCCTCGCTCTTGGGAAGCGGGGGAGTGATGTCCCATCCTGTGATCCTTAGGACCGGAGCTTCGAGGCTTAGGAGGGCTTTCTCGCCGATGAGGGCGGCGATCTCCGCGCCCAGACCGCAGGTCTTCGGCGCTTCATGGACGATAAGGACTCGGCCTGTCTTTTTGGCCGACCCGACGACCGTTTCCCGGTCCATCGGAGACAAGGTCCTCAGGTCGATGACCTCGGCGTTCCAGCCTCTCTCCGCCGCCAGGACCGCCGCCCGCTCCGCCACCGGGACCATAGCTCCCCAGGCGATGATGGTCAGGTCGTTTCCTTCTCGCGCGACCCTTGCCTTCCCGATCGGCACTTCGTAGGCTTCATCCGGGATGTCCTGCTTTTCCGCCCGGTAGAGCCGGGTCGGCTCGAGGAAAAGGACCGGGTCTTCCCCCCGGATAGCGGCGACGAGCAAGCCCTTGGCGTCATAGGGCGTCGAAGGGACGACGACGGTCAGGCCGGGGATATGGCAAAACAAGGCCTCCGTGCTTTCCGAATGGTGCTCGAGGGCGCGGACCCCAGCGCCGTACGGCGTCCGGATGACGAGCGGGACCGTGAACCGGCCCCGCGTCCTGTTTCGGAGCCTGGCGACGTGGGAGACAATCTGGTTGAAGGCCGGATAGATGAAGCCCATGAACTGGATCTCGACGACGGGTCTGAGCCCGAGGGCCGCCATGCCGATGGCCACCCCGACGCCCGCCGACTCGGCCAGGGGAGTATCGATGACCCGCTCGCGGCCGAACTTATCGACGAGGCCGTCCGTGATCCGGAAGACCCCGCCGTCGACGCCGACGTCCTCGCCGAGGATGACGATGCGCCCGTCCCTCTCCATCTCCCCGGCCAGGGCCTGGTTGATCGCCTGGGCCATGGTCACGTTCATCGGACGCCCTCCTTCGCCACCTTGGCCTCCTCGAGCTGTTCCTCGAGGTTCGGCGTCATCGAGCCGTAGGTGAAGGCGAACAGGTCCTCGATCGATGGCGGGGGGGCGGCCTCGGCTTCGGCTACCGCTTTCTCCACCCGGTCGGCGGCGGCGTCCTGGACGCTCGTTTCGAACGCCTCGTCCCAAAGGCCTTTTTTCGCGAGATAAGCCTTGAATCGTTCGATCGGGTCCTTCTTCTCCCACTCCGCCACGGCCTCTTTCTTCCTATACTTCGACGCGTCGTCGGAAGTCGTATGGTCCGCGAGTCTGTAGGTGAGGGCTTCGATGAGGGTCGGGCCGCCTCCGCTTCTCGCCCTTTCCGCGGCCTCGCGGACCGCCGCGTAAACGGCCAGGACGTCGTTCCCGTCCACAAGGACGCCGGGGACGCCGTAGGCCGCGGCCTTCTGGGCGATCGTCGCGGACGCCGTCTGTCTCGACCGGGGAACGGATATGGCCCACTGGTTGTCGTAGCAGATGAAGACGTTGGGCGTCTTAAAGACGCCGGCGAAGTTCATCCCTTCGTGGAAATCGCCCTCGGACGTAGCGCCGTCGCCGAACGTACAGACAACAGCCAGCCGGAGCTTCCGGAAATTAGCGGCCATGCCCGCGCCCACCGCCTGGGGGATCTGGGAAGCGACGGGAATGGCGAGCGGGAAGATGTTGAGGCCGTCGGGCGTGCGCAGGCCGGCTTCGTTCCCCATCCAATAGCGGTAATAGGTCGAGAGAGGGTAGCCCAGCGTTAGGTACATCCCCAGGTCCCTGAAGTAAGGGAAGAACCAGTCGTCCTTGGTCAGGGGGAAAGCGGACCCGACCTGGCAGGCTTCGTGGCCGCGGCTGGGTGCGTAGGTCCCCATTCTGCCCTGGCGCTGAAGCTTGAACGCCTTGGTGTCCGCGGTCCGGGTCGTCACCATAAGAGCGTAAATCTTCTTGAGGTCCTCGGCCCCGAGCCGGGGTTCGATATCCCCGGCGGCCGCGCCCGTTTCGTCGAGGACCCGGAGCATCTCGCCCTTGAGGGGATCAAAACGTTCGATCATCGTTTTCCTCCTTTCGGGTTCAGGGAGGAGGAGCGCCGTCCGCTCCCGGCGGACTTTATTTCGTTGCCCACTCCTTGAGTTTTTCGTAGTCGATCTCGCCACACACGAGATCGTTCGTTTCCGTGTTGATGAAGGTCGGGGTCCGGAGCTGCCCGCCGCACTTGGGGGCGATGATAGGCCTGTAGGAGCGCATGAGGTCGGCGTTCTTCTCGTCGTGCCAGACTTCGAGTCTCTCGAGGGCGATGCCGGTCTCCTTATGCAGTTTTTCGACCAGGGGCATCATGCGCGTGCAGTGGGGGCACTCCCTCCCGTGGAACATGATTAGCCGTTTCATTTTTCCCTCCTTATAAAGAGCCCGCACCAGCACTCCCCGTCCTCTTTGCCCTTGTAGGTCTCATGGACGAGGAAGTTGCAGGGGCAGACGATCTTGATGTCCTCGGCGAAATCCTTGCAGGCCAGGCGGCAGGGGCAGTACTTGAGACCGTGGTTTCGTTCGTTGTTGGAGATCCCGGCGAGAAGCATGTCGACCCGTTCCTTGTCGGGGTTGACCCGGAACTCGTTGCCTGCCGTGAACCGTTCGATAGCCGCGCGGAAATCCGCCTCGGTGAACTCCACCTCGGTCAGGCTTCCGACCTTCCGGGCCTCCTCGGACGTGACCTCGATGTAGGCGTGCGGCACTCCGCACGTCGGGCAGATCTCGGGAGGCTTGACGCCGTAATGGATGTCGTTGCAGACGAAACACCGCCAGTATTTTTTCATAGATATTCTACCCTTGGTCCGGAATTTCCCTCATCGGGTTCCTGCTGTCGCCCCCTATTCTAGCGGCCGCCCCCGGCCCTGTCAAATTGATACATTGGGGTCATCCGCATTTCAGTTCCTTCCGGTTGAGGACCCGTGACCGCCCCGCCCTTCGACTGACAATTTCGGCGACACGGACCTAATCCTGTTCCCTCCTTGATTGGCCAAGGGGGTTGGGGGGATTAATGTCTACGGACAAAGTATTGGATGTATCGCCATTCTCCTGCGCCATTTTCCTGTATGCACAAAAAGAAATGCTTCTCTTGGAGTCCGGCCGTCGAATACGTCGGCATCTTTCCGGACATAACAGCCGGCGGGGTCATTGATATGGAGAGGAGGCTGTGAGATAATAGGGTTATGAAAATAACAGTATTCCTGTTCTTTGCCATCGGGCTGACGGGTCTCTACGCCCAGGA
>CAZSMW010000241.1:0-5007 GCA_964607985.1 uncultured Eubacteriales bacterium | reverse complement strand
AGGGACTTGACAAGCCGGGGCCCTTTTGCTATCTTATCTAAACTTTAGGGTTCATAATATAAACTGATGAGTTTAAAGAGGAAACTGGAAAGTTCATCATGAAAACCATCGATCTACGGAAGGAGCGCAAGCGGCAGCGCCGCGAGGGATACAAGGAGACGATCCTCCACGCGGCCGAGTCCCTCATCGTCCGGAAGGGATACCGCGCGACGACCATGGACGACATCGCCCGGGAGACCCAGTTCTCCAAGGCCACCCTCTACAACTATTTCAGGAGCAAGGGGGACCTGACCTACGAGATCATGCTCCACTACTTCGACGACATCAAGAGGAGCCTCGCCGACGTCCAAGCCCTCGATCTGGCCCCCGTGGAAAAGCTCAAGAGGACCATCCTCACGGTCCTCGAGGTCTACGACGAAAGGGAGAACCTCTCTCGGGCCATCATGATGGATGACTCCGAGCACGGCATCATGAAGGCGTTCGTCGCGGAACATAAAGGGACGTCGTCCCCGGTCGAAAAGAAGTTCATCAGGACGATGAAGGGGAAACGCCGGGAGATCCTGGAGATGGGCTGCGCTATCGTCAGGGACGGCATCCGTTGCGGCGCGTTCCGGGAAGTGGACGTCCCCTCGGCCATGAACTTCCTCAACGCCGTGCTCCAGGGCATCCTCCACCTCAGGGCCTGGATGGACCCGAAGCCCAAGGTCCGGGAAGAGGCGGAGATGATCTTCGGCTTTTTTATGCGGGGGATCGAAAAAGAGCATGCCCCCTTAAAAGGAGATTCGCAATGAGGAGATTCATAACGTTCGGCCTGATCGTCGGCTTGGGCTTCGCCCTGGCGGCGCCCGGCTTTTCCCAGGAGAAGCTTGTCCTCACCCTCGACGACTGCTTGAACCTGGCCCTGACCCAGAATCCTTCCCTCATGGCCACCCGGGAAAGAGAGGCCGGCGCGCGGGCCCAGGTCCGGCAGGCGGCGTCGCGCTTCTTTCCGTCGTTGAACGGCCAGGGGAGCGACATCCTGGATAAAAAAGTGTTTACCCTGGAGTTCCCCTCCTTTATTCCGGGCGAGCCGCCGCAGAAAGTGAAGGTCGATTTCACCAAGACTTATCAGTTCACGATGGCCTTCTCCATGCCCCTCTTCGCGGGTGGGAGCCTCATCTCAGGATTCCGGCAGGCGAACTATAACCTCGGAGCGACGAAGGAGATCATCCGCCAGTCCAAGCAGGAGACGGTCTTCAACGTCAAGAAGGCCTTTTACGGCTATCTCCTGGCCGCCAAGTTCGCCGAGGTCTCCGACGAGGCGGTGACGCTGGCGGAGAAGCATTACAGGAACGTCAAAAACCTCTACGAAGTCGGCGTGGCCTCCAAGTTCGACCTCTTGAGGTCCGAAGTCCAGGTCGCCAACTTGAAGCCCCAGCTCATCCGGGCCAGGAACAGCTTGAGCGTCGCAGGACTGGGGATTAAGACCCTGCTCGGGCTCGACCTTGACCGGGCCATCGAGATCAAGGGAGAGCTGAGCTACACTCCCCTCGAAACGGACGTCCAGGAGGCCGTCCGCCGGGCCCTCCTCCAAAGGCCCGAGATCAATCAGCTCATGTTCCAGCGCCGGATGGCCGCGGAGATGGTGAAGATCGCCCGGGCGGCCGGGCTTCCGTCGGTGTCTATCGGAGGCGCCTACAACTTTTGGACGAACCAGTTCAATTTTCGGAACAAGAACTGGGAAAGCTACTACACCGTGAGCCTGAACCTGACCGTCCCCATCTTTAACGGCTTTGCCATCGACGCCCAGGTCGGCCAATCCAAGGCCCTCCTGAAGGAGATGGAGTGGGCCCAGAAGGGACTATCGGAGGCGATCAGGTTCGAGGTCGAACAGGCCGTCCTGAACTACCAACAGGCGGAGGAATCCCTGGCCTCGCAGGAGAAGAACGTCGAGCAAGCCCAGGAGGCCATGAGGATCGCCGAGTTGAATTATTCCGAAGGCCTGGCGACGAACCTGGACGTCTCTACGGCCCAGGTGGCGTTGAGCCAGGCGAAGACGAATCTATCCCAAGCGCTTTATGATTGCGTCATCTCGCTGGCCCAGCTCGAAAAGGCCATCGGGGACGGGACGGAAGATAAACAGCCGAATTAACGGAGGAACGAAATGAAACGCATCATCAATGTCACCGTATTGGCCGCTCTGGTCATGGGCATAACTCTGATCTCCTGCAAGGCCCCGAAGAAGGCTGTCCAGGCCGGCGGGCAGGAAGTCCAGGAAGTTACGAACGTCAAGGCCTTCCGGGTCGTCCGGGAGAGGATCTCGGCCAAGGTGTCCTACACAGGGACCCTGGAGGCCGTCAAGAAGATCGCCATCACTCCCGACATCGGCGGCAAGATCGCCAGGATCAACGTCCGCGAGGGCGATCGCGTCGCGAAGGGGCAGGTCCTTGCTGAGATCGACACCGAGGCCACCCGGCTCCAGCTGAAGCAGGCCGAAGCCGGACTGGCCGTGGCCCGGGCCGGCTTTAACGACGCCAAGAAGAACAAGGAACGGATGGACCGTTTGATCAAGGAAAACGCGGTGTCCGAGCAGCAGTATGAGCAGGTCCGGCTGGCCTGCGACGCGGCGGACGCCCAACTCCAGCAGGCCCAGGCCGCCCTGAACATGGTCGCGCACGCCCTTGACGTTTCCATCATGAAGGCGCCATGGAGCGGCATCATCGCCTCCAAGAATGCCGAGGTCGGGGACGTGATCAATCCCATGATGGGCGGTTTCTCCGCGGCGGCGGGCGTTCTCACCCTGATGGATTTCGCGAAGGTCAAGGTCGTGGTGGACATCTCCGGAAACGATATCTCCCGTATCCGGAAGGGCCAGTCGGTTCTTCTGAAGACTCCTTCTTTCCCGGGGCGGGAGTTCAAGGGCGAGGTGACCATCTCCAATCTGACCGCGGACCCCTCCACCAAGAAGTTCCTCGTCGAGGCCGTTTTCGACAACCCCGGGCTGGAATTGCGGCCCGGCACGTTCTGTGAGGTGACCTTCGAGGTCAACAGCCATGAGTCGGCCCTGGTCGTCCCCCAACGGGCCGTTCTGGAAAACGCCCATGTCATCGTCGTCGAGAACGGCAAAGCCGTGAAACGCGACGTGACCCTCGGCATCCAGAATACGACGATGGTCGAGGTCCTGAGCGGAATCGCCGAGGGCGAAATGGTCGTCGTCGAGGGCAATTTCGGGCTTGAGGCGGGCGTGTCCGTTCAGATCGCTGAAGAGGTCAAATCATGAAACTCCCCGAATTTTCGGTCAACAAGCGCGTCACGACGACCATGATGGCCATGATCATGGTCGTCGTCGGCCTCATTTCCCTGTCCAAGCTGGGCCTCGATTTCTTCCCGGATATCGATTTTCCCACGGTGTCCATCATCACGACTTATAGCGGCGCATCTTCTGAGGACATCGAAACGACCATTACCAAGCCCCTGGAGCAGATCGTCAGTTCGGTCAGCCGGATCAAGAAGGTGACGTCTCAGACCTCGGAAGGGGTCTCCGCCATCAGCGCCGAATTCGAATGGGGAACGAACCTCGATTTTGCGGCCCAGGACTTGCGGGATCAGATCGGCATATACAAGAATTATCTCCCGCCCGACGCCTCCGAGCCCCTGGTCGTCAAGTTCAACTTCAGCCAGTTCCCGATCATCTTCTGGGGGATTATCGCCGACAGGCCGGTGTTCCAGTTGAAGAAGCTCATCGAAGACGAAGTGGCCCCGCGCCTGGAAAGGATCGACGGTGTCGCCTCGGCCCAGGTCTTTGCCACCGACATCCGCGAGATCCACGTGGACGTGGACAAAAGAGCCCTGGAGTCCCGCAACCTGACGCTCGACCGCGTCATCCTGGCCCTCCAGGCCCAGAACGCCAACACGCCGGCCGGGAACCTCGTTGAGCGCTACACGGACCGCTTGGTCCGGACCCTCGGCCAGTTCCAGTCGCTCACCGACCTGCGGCGCACGGTCATCGGATCGGGTCCGAAAGGTGAGCCCATCTACGTCGACGACATCGCGGAGGTCAAGGATACCGTCAAGGAAGCGCGTTACGAGGCCCGTATCCAGGGCGAAAAAGGCGTCTTTCTGATGCTCATCAAACAATCCGGCGCCAATACCGCTCTCGTCGGGAATGCCGTCCACAAGGAAATGGCCAAGATCCTGCCGTCGCTCCCGGCCGATATCAAGTTCCACCAGGTCATGGACCAGTCGGAGATGGTCAAGGCCGTCACGAAGCGGACCGCCGGCAACGCCTGGCAGGGTGGACTCCTGGCCATCGCCCTGATCTTCATCTTCCTCCTCAACTGGCGGCCGACGCTGATCATCGCCTTGGCCATCCCCCTGTCCATCATCACGACGTTCATCGCTTTTTACGCCGCCGGTTATACCCTGAACATGTTGACCCTGGGAGGTCTGGCCTTGGGGGTGGGGATGCTCGTGGACAATGCCATCGTCGTCATCGAGAACACCTTCCGGCACATCGAGGAGGGGATGAACAGCAAATCGGGCTCCGTCGTCGGAGCATCCGAGGTAGGCATGGCCATCACGGCCTCGACCCTGACGACCATCGTCGTTTTTCTGCCCATGGTCTTCGCCACCGGCATCACGGCCAAGCTCACCAGGGGCCTGGCCCTGGCCATTACCTTCTCGTTGCTCTCCTCGCTTTTCGTCGCCCTGACCATCGTGCCGCTCCTCTCTTCCTTTCTCTTCAGGAATGCGAAGTCCGTCCGGAAGGAGGACGGGGAGCCCGCCGGGAAAAAACCGTGGTACCTGACCTGGCAGGGCTTCGAGAACGCCAAGGCTTTTTATCGGCGGCTGCTCGAGGCTTCCCTGCGCCGGCGAAAGCTCTTCCTTTTCTCGGTCATCGGGGTGTTCGTCCTGTCTCTGGTCCTCATCCCCATCCTGGGGACGGAGTTCATGCCGACCATGGACCAGGACATGCTCATGATCAAGATCCGGATGCCCGTGGGGACCTCCCTCGCGGAAACGAACCGG
>CAZSMW010000240.1:0-8962 GCA_964607985.1 uncultured Eubacteriales bacterium | reverse complement strand
GCAAGGGACCCCTTGCGTCCTCCGGAGGCAATTTCGTCGATCGCCGCGATTGACTAATCCGGTGTTTGCATCTATATTGAATGCATGTTCGGAAGCATCGGACCGGCGGAACTCATCCTCATTTTCATCGTCGCCCTCCTGGTCTTCGGACCCAAGAAGCTCCCCGAGATCGGCAGGTCGGTGGGGAAGGCCATCCGCGAATTCAAGAAGACTTCCGAGGAGATCAAGAGCCGGATCGAAGAAGAGATCGAGGCCTCGGAAGTGAAGGACGTCGCCAAGACGCTCGAGACCGAGGCCAAAGAGATCAAGGACAACCTCACTAAGGAACTCGAAAAACATGACCCTGAGGAAGGGCAAAAAGTCTCCTGACGAGATGACCTTCCTTGAGCATCTCGAGGACCTGAGAAAAAGACTGTTCAATTCCTTTATCGCCGTCTTCGTGGCGGTCATCCCCTGCTGGATCTTCGCCAAGCCCCTCTACGAGATCATCGCCAGACCCGTCACTCAATATCTTCCCGCCGGCACCAAGCTCGCCTTCACCGAACTGACCGCACCCTTTATGCTTTACATGAAGATCGCCTTCGTGGCCGCCCTCGTCTTCACCTCGCCGTACATCCTCCTCCAATTCTGGTATTTCGTCGCCCCCGGGCTGTATCAAAAAGAAAAGAAATATGTCTTTCCCTTCGTATTCTTCACGACGGTCTTCTTCCTCCTGGGCCTCCTCTTCGGTTATTACCTCGTCTTCCCCTGGGCATGCCGGTTCTTCCTTCAGCTGGGTTCGGCCTTCCAGCCCGTCATCAGGGTGGACCAGTATTTCACCTTCGCCCTGCGCATCTTGCTGGGGATCGGCCTTGTCTTCGAACTGCCGACCCTCATCTACTTCCTTGCCAAGATCGGCGTCATCACCGCCCGCTGGATGATCAAGAACTTCAAGTACGCCGTGCTCGTCATTTTCATCATCGCCGCCGTCATCACGCCCACCCCGGACATGATCACCCAGAGCATCGTAGCCGTCCCGATGATGGGCCTCTACGGCATCAGCATTTTGATCGCCCTTGTCGTGCGGAAAAACAAGGAAAAGCGGAAAAAGACCGCGGAAGAGAGCCCGGCGGGCTGATATGAAAATAGACGCGGGCAGGCCCGTCTTCATCGGTCTGACCGGGACAAACGGCGCCGGGAAGGGAGAGGTCGCCGCCCATCTGAAGGCCCGCGGTTACGCCTATCTCTCGCTGTCCGATATCCTCCGTGAGGAGCTGGCCGCCCGAGGCTTGGAAGGCGGCCGGGACAACCTTATCCGGACCGGGAACGAACTGCGCGCCGCTTACGGGCCGGACGTTCTGGCCCGCCGGATTATGGACAGGGTCCGGGGACCGTCCGTCATCGACAGCATCCGCAACCCGCGGGAGGTGGAATTCTTCAGGAAACAGGAGGGGTTCGTGCTCCTGGCCGTCGACGCCCCGATCGAGGTCCGCTTCGCGAGGGCCCGGGCCCGGGGGCGCGACGAGTCGGCCGCGACTCTCGACGAGTTCCGGCGGAAGGAAGAGCTCGAGATGGCCGGGAGCGAGACGAGCCAGCAGCTCGCCCTCTGTATGGCCATGGCCGACCGGACCATCGTCAACGACGGAACGATCGAGGAACTGCGCCGGAAAGTGGAGGACCTGTTATGACGAACGCCCGCATATCTAAAGACGCTTACTATCTCGGGATCGCCCGGGAGGTCGCCCGTCGGAGCACCTGCTACCGGCGGTCCATCGGGGCCCTCATCGTCCGCGACGAACAGATCATCTCGACGGGATACGCCGGAGCACCGCGCAAAACCAAGGACAGCCTCACCCACGGTTTCTGCCTCAGGGACAAGCTCGGAATCCCCCACGGCCAGCGCTACGAGCTCTGCCGGAGCGTCCATGCCGAGCAGAACGCCATCATCAACGCGGCCCGGGCCGGCGTCAGCCTTCTCGGGGGGGACATTTACGTCTTCGGCAGCGATCCGGGCCCGGGAAACGCCGTCGACGCCTTTCCCTGCTTCATCTGCAAGAAGATGATCATCAACGCCGGCCTCGACCGCGTTGTTTGTTCCGCGAAGGACGGCGCGATGAAGATATTCACGGTGGAGGGCTGGATCAAGGATTGGCAGGAATCGGACATCATCGACGACACGCACCAATACGGGAAGTGACATGGACGCCGACAAAAAAATCCTTTCGGTGCTTTTGGCCGCGGTTTTGGTCCTATCCTTGTCAGGCGCTTCGCTCCGAACGACGCGTCCTGCGATCCAGGACGTCGGCCCCCAGCCAAAGGATGGCGAAGTCGGACTCCTCAAGCTTCTCGGCCTCGATGCCCCGCCCGAGTCCATCGACTACGTTCAGAACAAGACGCAGTTTCAGCTCCACACCCTTCTCACGGAACAACGCCATCCCAAGACCTGGAACCTGAGCGAGCTGATCGCGAAGGACACGGCCGCCGGGCTGAGGATGCTTTTCTCCGTTGACGAGGACATCGCCGCGCGCTTGACCACCCTGGCGTCCGAAACAAAGGAGGTCAACGAGGCCGCCGAAGCTGTCGAAGAAGCCATCCGGTCCGGAAATAGGGTCTACATCTACGGCTGCGGCGCGACGGGCCGGCTGGCCAAGCAGATGGAAAGCTCGTTCTGGAGGCCTTTCTGGAAAAAGATCAAGGGCCAGGACAAAATTTGGGCGAAGCTCGGAAGCGCCGTTCCCGGGGACATCGAGGAGCGGCTCATCGGCGAGATGACGGGGGCCGACCGGGCCCTGATCTCTTCGCTCGAGGGCTTCGAGGACCTCCAGCTCATCGGCCGCCTCCAACTCCGGGACAGGGGCGTCCGGAAGGGCGACGTCGTCATCTGCGTCACGGAGGGTGGCGAGACGTCGTCGGTCATCGGAACCGTATTGGGCGCCCTGGACCTATGGAAGGCCGATCCCGGCTATGACCCCGCCTTGAGCCGGAAAAATCTTTATTTCATCTACAACAATCCTGACGACAAGCTCCTGCCCTTCCTCCGCAGCCGCACGGTGATCGAGGAGCCCGGAATCACCAAGATCAATCTGGCCACGGGGCCCCAATCGATTACCGGCTCGACCCGGATGCAGGCCACGACCATCGAAACCTACGTCGTGGGAAGTATCCTCCAGGCCGCCGCGCAGAGAATGCTCGGCAGGGCGCTTTCGCCGAAGGAGATGGCCAGAATCGGGTTCGAGGGTGAAGTTCGCCTCGACGAGAGCTTTCGCAGTTTCGCCAGGACGCTGGAATCGGTGAAAGCCGCCGTCCCCGACATCGTCCCGTTCACGAACATCGAAACCGCGGCCTACCAGGCCGGAAATTTCTCAACCTATTTCGCGGACGCCGGCCTCATTACGGTCTTTATCGACAGCACCGAACGGAGCCCGACGTTCCGGCTCTTTCCCCTGGATACGGTCAAGGAGCCTAAGAGGCGGTGCTGGATCCAGGTTTGGACGGGGGCGCCGACCCCGAGCGACGCCTGGCTGGCTTTCTTGGGCCGTCCCTTTCGCGGCCTCGACCCGGAGCTTTACAGGAAGCCCTTCGAGGAGGAGATCGAGGACCCGTATCTGCGGACGGCCGCCTTGGAGAGTTTAAAGCGGGCCGGCAACGACCAGGCGGACCTCTATGATTTCTCCTTTTCGAGCTTCAACCTGAAGAACCGGGGCCCGAGGAGAGGCGACCTCGGCGTCGCCGTCTGCCTCAGCCCGGAGGAGGGAGAGCTCGAGCGCGCCGATTCCTATTTCCGGAGGTTCATCAACCTCTTCGCAAAGAGCGGGGCGCAGGTCGCGCTCGTCCTCGTCACGGGCCTCCCGGACAGGGATGTCGCGAGGATCGAGAAGACCTTGCGGAGGGACCTGGCCGGGGACGCCGCCGCTCTTCATATCGTCCCGGTCAGGGTCGACGCCGCAAACGACCCCTTCGGCCTGAAACCGCAGATCGCGGTCAAGATGCTCCTCAACGCCCACTCGACCGCGATCATGGCTAAGCTGGGTAAAGTCATCGGCAACACGATGACCAACGTCAGCCCGAGCAACCTCAAGCTCATCGGCCGGGCCACGTTCCTCATCCAGTCCCACGTTAACGATACCCTGAGCCGGCCGCAATGGGTCCGGACCCTGGGTCGCCGCAAACCCATTTCCTACGGCGAGGCCAACGCCGTTTTGTTCGACGCCATCGCCTATCTCAAGAGCAACCGGGAAATGTCCGGCCAGACCGCGGAGGTCGGCCTGTCGATCATCCGGATCCTGGAATCCCTGAAACAGAAACGCGGGCTGACCTCGGACGAGGCGCTGAAGATCCTGCGGAAGACCGGCCTAAGCGCTTATCTGTCCGCCCTGACGAAGTAGAGGTCAAACCGACTTCGTCAACGGATGGATTTCGTGTAAATGATGCGGTCGTCCCCGGGTTTGTAGAAATCAGGGACCCGCGCGACTTCCTTGTATCCCAGCCCCAAATAAAACTGCTGCGTGGGGTGGTACTTGGGCTGGCCGGCTGTTTCGATGATGATCAGGCGTCCGTCGAGGTCGGCCACGGTCCGCTCCAGCCAGCGTACGAGCTCCTTGCCCAGACCCCGTCCCTGCTCCCTCGGCGAAACGGCCATCCAGTAGAGATCGTAAGCGCCTTCGGCGAGCGGCGTCGGGCCCCAGGTCATGTAGCCGCCCATCCCGCCGTCCATGGTTTCCACGACGACGACGTTGTAGTCCTTTTGGTCGGGCCTCAGGAGGTAAACGTCGATGAGCTCTTCCGCCACTTCGATCTCGACAGAGGTGAACATGTCCGTGGCTTTGATGAGGTCCATGACGGCCGGTTTATCGGACGGCGCCATCGGGCGAACCATGTAGCTTTTTCCTTTGCAGGGCGTTGTCGAGCATGTATTTCCAAAACCGCGAATATTCGATGCCGGCAGCGTTCAAGGCCCGGGCGTAGCCGGCGTCCAGGCTGATGTCGGGATTGGGATTGATCTCAAGGATAAAAATGTTCCCCGCCCCGTCCATGCGGAAATCCACCCGGGCGTAATCCCGGCAGCCCAGCGCCTGGAACGCGTCCACCGCCAGCTGCTGAAGCTTCATCTTCAACGCGTCGTCGATCGGGGCCGGGCAGACCGGTGGCGTCGTCTGATACATGACGTGGTCCTTCAGCCACTTGGCCTCGTAGCTGCAGATATGGGGCATGGACTCCGGCACCTGCGAGAAATCGATCTCGGACACGGGCAGAGCTTGGACCGTTTTGTTCTCCATGACGGCGACGTTGAACTCCCGCCCTTCGATATATTCTTCGACGAGGGCCGGCTGCTTGTACAGGTCCAGGATCCGCTTGACCTGGGCCGCCAGGCGCTCATGGTCCGAGACGACCGAATTAGGCCCGATCCCCAGGCTCGCGTCCTCGGCGTTGGGCTTGACGATGACGGGGAAGCGGACCTCGAGAGCCTGGTCCTTCGAGGACAGCAGTTGGCTGGGCGAGGTCGGCAGGTTGTAGGAACTGAGAATGGCCTTGGCCATGTGCTTATCCTGGCAGACGGCGAGCGTCCGGGACTTGTTCCCGGTGAAGGTCAGGTGCATCAACTCGAGGGTGGCGGCCACGTTCGACTCCCACTGCGGCCGGCCGTAGAATCCCTCGCACAAGTTGACCAGGACGTCGAGGTTCAGGTCCTTGACCCGGCGGAGGAAATTGAGGAAGCTCTTCTGCAGGGGGACGATGGTCACGGGATAGCCGAGTTTCTTGACGGCCTCGCCGACATCCTTGGCAACCTCGGCGACGGATTCCTCCGAGAGCTGTTCTTCCGAGCGTCCGGTAATCGGTTCGTAGGCGTTGAAGACGATGCCGACGTTGGGCGGGAGATCCGTCATTGCTTCAATTCGACCTGGTGATAAACCTCTCCGATGGCCGGCCGGGCGGGCGCCCGCTTCAGCCCGTTGCGTTTGCAGGCTTCGTCAACGACGCGATGGATGAGGCCGGAATACGTATACCCGGCGGCGCGGGCCGCCTTGGGCAGGCAGGAATTGTCGTCAGGATTCGGAAGGACTCCCGGCAAGGGATTGACTTCGAGGATGTTGGGCGTCCCCGCCTCGTCGAGGCGGACGTCGATACGGCACCAGTCCTTGATTCGCAGGACGGAACACGTTCGCGTCACCAGATGCTCGATGCGCTGCCTGAGGTCGGCGGAGATGGCCGCGGGGCATTGGAAGATCTTGAGCGGGTTCTCCGGCCTGTCCCAGATCCACTTGGCTTCGTAAGAGTAGATGGGCGTCGCCCCCAGCGGGAGCTGGGAGTGGTCGATCTCGACGATCGGCAGGATCTCTAGGTCGGGGGCACTGCCGAGGACGCCCACGGTGAACTCGCGGCCGCCGATGAAGCGCTCTACGATGACCGGCTCTTTGTAGAGCGAGGTCACTTCATGGATGCGTTCGAAAAGTTCGCGCGGCGTCCGGACGACCGAGTTGTCCTTGATGCCTTTGCTTGATCCCTCGTAGAGAGGCTTGATGATGGCCGGGAGCTTGATGGTGCTGGGAATTTCGGCGGCCGATTCGACGATCCAGAACGGCGGATTGGGGATCCTGTGGAAGGACAGGATCTCTTTGGCCCGCGACTTGTCGAGGCAGATCCCGAGGGTCATCGGATCGGAGCCCGTATACGGAATGCCCAGCATCTCGCAGACCGTGGGGATGTGGGACTCCCGATTCGGCCCGAAGACCCTTTCCGCGACGTTGAAGACGAGGTGCGGCCGTAGACGTTTGAGGCGGTTGTAGGCTTTGTCGTCGGATTCGATCAGGAAGACCTGATATCTTTCCTGGAGGGTCTGCTGAATGGCGGCGATCGTCTCGTCGGAATCGCATTCAGCGAGCATATCGAGTGGAGGCTCGTCCTCCTCTTCCCTCTTTTCGTTGCTGCGTCGGTGATCGAGCGTAGCTTCCATTCCGGCTTTTGAACTGTAGAGCAACGCTATTTTCATCGCCGTCACTCTCTAGAACTACTGAGGTTAACGAATGTGCCCTGGGATGTGATCATTTTTATTCCTCTTCCCTAGTTTTCAATTTAATCTCTTTCTCATACATTCTCATATATATACTTATTTTATCAATTGTCAATGTTTATTTATCCTATGACCACTTTTTTCTGTAGAGCTCCGCGTTTGGGCCACCATTAGTGGTGTCGGACGATCTCTTTCACGCGCATGAGCTGGACCTGTGTCGACCTCTCCATCTCCTCCAGCCGCGATCCGATTGAGCGGATGGCTTCCCGGATGCCGGGGATGAGGATATGCTCCAACGCGTTGACCCGTCGGCGCGTGACCTCGATCTCGCGCGACAGGAGCTCCACGGATTTCCACAGTCTGGCTATTTCCGTGAGGACGGGCAGGAGCTTCTCCGCCCTCTTCAGGCCGATGTCCAACTCGGCTTCCGTGTTCAGGAGATCGCAGGACGAAAGGCGGAGCGCCGTGATCTTGAATTCCGGGATCGTCAGGTTGAGGACCCTCCGCTTTTCGACGGCCAGCCGAATCTCGCCTTCGGGAATGAGCCTCTCGAGTTCTTCCCGCGGGCCGCGGCCGCCGGCGAGGGCGAAGGCGAGGAAGATCCTGTCGAGCCCCGCGCTGACCTCTTCCTGGAGGGCCGACAGCCGGCGGATCGTTTCCAGGAACCGGCGCATGATCTCCTCGAGCTTGTCCTTGAGCAGCTTGTGGCCGCGCTCGGCCAGCGCGAGCCGCCGCCGCAGCCGCAGCAGCTCCATCCGGTTGGGATTGACGTTGAGCTTCATCTCAATAATATTTTTCCAGGTATTCCGGCCGGACGCGTTTCAGCTCGGCCTTCGGGATCGTCCGCAGGAGCTTCCAGCCCAGGTCGATCGTCTCGATGATCGTCCGGGCCGTAAACTCTCCCTGCCGCACGAACTCGTCCTCGAATCGTTCGGCGAACTTGAGGTAGAGCTTGTCCAGGTCCGTGAGCGCGGCCTCTCCTAGGATCAGGGCCAACTCCCGGGCCTCCTTGCCGCGGGCGTAGCAGGCGAAAATCTGGTTGAGAACGTCGGCGTGGTCCTCTCGTGTTTTGCCGGCGCCGATGCCCTTGTCCTTGAGCCGGGACAGGCTCGGCAGGACGTCGATCGGGGGATAGATCCCCTTTCTGTGGATCTCGCGGCTGAGGATGATCTGGCCTTCCGTGATGTAGCCGGTCAGGTCGGCGATGGGATGGGTCTTGTCGTCCTCCGGCATCGTCAGGATGGGGATCATGGTGATCGAACCCTTCCTTCCCTTGATGCGGCCGGCCCGTTCGTACAAGGACGCCAGGTCCGTGTAGAGATAGCCGGGATAGCCGCGACGGCCCGGGATCTCTTTTCGGGCGGCCGAGATCTCGCGCAGGGCCTCGGCGTAGAATGTCATGTCGACGAGGATGACCAGGACGTGCATGTCCAGGTCGAAGGCGAGGTATTCGGCGCAGGTCAAGGCCAGACGCGGCGTCGAGATGCGTTCGATGGGCGGTTCGTTGGCCAGATTCAGAAAGAGGACAGCTCTCTCCAAGGCCCCGGTGTTCCTGAAATCCTCGATGAAGAAGGCCGCTTCCTCGAACGTTATGCCCATCGCGCCGAAGACCACGGCGAACTTTTCCTGCTTTCCCAGGACCTTGGCCTGACGGGCGATCTGGGCCGCGATCCTCGGATGCGGTAGACCGCTCCCGGAGAAGAGAGGCAGCTTCTGGCCGCGGACGAGCGGATTCATCCCGTCGATCGACGAGATACCCGTCTCGATGAACTCGGAGGGATAGTCCCTGGCGTCCGGGTTGATCGGGCGTCCGTTGATGTCCACCATCTTCCGGGCGATAATCTGCGGGCCCTTGTCCTTGGGCTTCCCCGAGCCGTCGAAGATGCGGCCGACGATATCTTCGGAAACGCCCAATTGCTGCGACCGCCCCAGGAACCGGACGCGCGAGCCTTCGATGTCCAGTCCGACGGTGCC
>CAZSMW010000239.1:0-5077 GCA_964607985.1 uncultured Eubacteriales bacterium | reverse complement strand
TCGAGTTCCGGATGAATAACCTGGCCGACGCCAGGATGAAGAAGGTCCTCGGGGCCGCTGCAGAGACGTTCGGTTGGAAGCCGGCCAAGTCGCCGAGCGGCAGGGGGTGGGCGATCGTCTGTTCGGATTACATGGGCACATACGTCGCGACCGCCACAGAGGTCGAGGTCGACAAAACGACGGGCGCGGTCAATGTCAAGCGGGTCGTATGCGCCCAGGACATGGGCCAAGTCATCAACCCCGAAGGGGCAAAGATCCAGATCGAAGGCTGCATCACAATGGGGCTCGGCTACGCCCTGACCGAAGAGGTCCATTTCAAAGGGCGTTCGGTCCTGGACCTCAATTTCGACACCTACGAGATCCCGCGCTTTTCGTGGCTGCCGAAGATCGAAACCATCCTCATCGAGAACAACGATCTTCCGCCCTCGGGAGGCGGCGAACCGGCCATCATCAACATGGGCGCCGTACTGGCCAACGCCGTCTTCGACGCGACGGGGGCCAGGCTGTTTCAGTTGCCGATGACCCCGGAACGGGTAAAAGCCGCCTTGACGAAGGTCGCTGCAGGCTGAGTCGAACGCAGGAGCAAAAGATGGAAAATACGAACATCCGAAGGAACGTCGGGACCGTAATCTTGTTAGGGGCCGTCTGGGGGCTCTCGGAATGCATGTTGGGAGCCGCCCTCCATGCCTGCGCGTCGTCGCTATCGGGTTCGATGATGACCGGAGTCGCTTTCTTCTTCATCGCCGCGGCCTGGGCCTCCGGCAGGAAAGCCTGGAGTGCCGCACTCATCGTCGCCATCGCGGTCCTTTTCAAGATGTTCGACGCCATTCTTCTGTCCCTGCCGCTTAGGAACGGAGCTATAGCCAATCCCGTGTTCGCGTTCATCCTTGAAGGGGGAGCGTTCATCGTCCTCGCGGTCATCCTCAAAGAGGCGTGGAAACGCCGGACGTCCGGACGGGCCGTCTGGGGAGGGATGGCGGCGCTCGTCTCGGCGGCAGCCTTTCCGCTGGTCAGGTTCGCTACGGGCACGGCCGCGTGCCTGGTCCCCGGGACCACGACTCCCCTGGCCTGGTATTACGCGATCCCGGCCGTCGGCATCTCGCTCCTCACGGTCCCGCTGGGCCTCCGGGCCGGCGAGAGGATGCGAGAGCAGATGAAATGGGCCGGACTGCCCGTCCCCGCGATCGCCGTCGCCCTCTCCCTGGCCCTCATGGTCTTCTTCCGCCGGCTTTGAAATCCTGTCTATCCCGCCCCCATGAGGGCCTAGGTCATCGTCTCGGTATTGATCTAGGGAAGTTTTGACAACTTTTACCGTCTAAACTATCATGGAAGTTCATTTTTTATCCTGTGTGAGTTTCCTCCATGAAAAAAGAACGGAATTCGCGTAAAAAGTGGCGCCTTCTAGGCACCGGCATCGGCCTCGTCTTTCTCCTTTTCCCGGCGCCGGCCAGATCCGAAGAAGACAGCCTGACCCTCGAGGCGGCCATCCAGCGGGCCCTGGCCAGGAACGAGCGGGCCCTGGCCGCGGACCAACAGATGAACGCGTCCGAAGCCCGGGTGACCCGGGCCCGGTCCTATTTCCTACCGACGCTGACCACCACCGGGACCTACATCCGTCGCCCCTTCGAGGTTTCGAGGACGGTCGGCAGCACCCAGATCGTCATCCAGAAATTCGACGCCCTGGCGGGAGTCGCCCAGCTCAATCTGACCATTTTCGACGCCCGCAGCCTGCCGGCTCTCTTGCAAGCCAATTCGGAAAGGAACGCCCAACGCTATGCCTCTGCAGAGAGCAAGCGGCAGCTGGCCTTCGAGGTCGGCAACGCGTTCCTCACGACACTGGGCACGGACCAGGTCCTGGAAGCGTCCCGACATCGCTATGATTACGCCAAGCAAGCCCTGGACGCCGCCAAGGCGCGATACGCGGCCGGCTTGGTTTCCATCAATGACGTGACCCGGGCCGAGTTGGAATTCGCCACGGCCGAGATGGGCGTCACTCAGGTCAAAGGACAGGTCGAAACGACCTATCTCCAACTGGGCTATCTCCTGGATGACATGATCGTCTCATCTACCAAGCTCAAGGTCCCGGAGTTCCTTCTCCAGGCCGCAGCCGAAAGCGACCAAGCGGCCGTCGAGGGGCTGGTCACCCAAGCCCAGGACCGCCGGTTCGACCTGGGGGCCTTGCGCTATCATGCCAAAGCCCAGCACGCCCTCATGATCGAGCCCACTCTCAAGTGGCTGCCCACTCTTAGCTTCAACGGCCAGTTCAGATATACGAACGAAGCCGGGCTGACCGGGCGCGCGACCAACTGGAACCTGGGCCTGACCCTCGGCTGGGCCGTCTTTGACGGCTTCAGCCGGAACGCCGACTACCGGGAGCGCAAGGCCCAGGCCATTCTGGCGGACTTGGACGTCAAGACGGCCCTGCGGCGCGTGGAGCTGGACGTCCGCGATACGCAGGTCTCCCTGGCGAACCAGAGGGCCGCCCTCAAGCAGGCCGCGGTCGCCCACGAAGTGGCCAAGAGAAACGCCGTCGAAACCGCCGAGCTTTACCGGCAGGGATTAAGCACAGCGCTCCAGGTCGCGGACGCCAACGTCCGCCTGTTCGAGGCCGAGGTCACGCTCGTCCGGGAGCGTTACGGCCTGGGGATTTCCTATCTTAATCTTGAAGCCGCACTCGGGCTGGACCCGTTCGGCAAGGAGCCTAAGCTGTGAAGAAGAAACACGTTCTCATACCTGTATTCCTGGCGCTCGTCCTGGTCCTCGTCTCAGCCCGGTGCAAGAAAGGCGGCGGCGCATCGCAGGGGCCCGGCGGAAAACGGACCGCGCTTTTCGACCGGTCCAAGATCACCTTCCCGGTCGAAACCCAAGCTGTCGAACTCCGGTCCCTGACCTATCGCGTCAACGCGGTGGGCTCGGTCGACGCGTTCGAAAAGGTCCAAGTCACGGCCCGGGTATCGGGTGTTGTCGACAGGATTTTATTCTCCGAGGGCAGCTACGCCAAGGTCGACCAGATCCTCGTCGAGATCGAACCGGAACGCTACAAAATTGCGGTCGAAGCGGCCCAAGCGAACTACGAGAAGGCCCAGGCCTCCAAGGCCGACGCCGAAGCCGGCCTCAAGCGGCGGGAGACCGTCATCAACCAAAACCCGGGTCTTATTCCCGGCGAAGAGCTCGAGACCTGGAGGACTCGCGTCCTTGTAGCCAAGTCGGACGTCGCTCAGACGAAGGCCGCCCTTAATCAGGCCGCCCTCAACCTTCACGACGCCTATGTCCGGGCGCCTTCCTCGGGGATCCTCCAGACCCGAACGGTCCAGACCGGAGAATACGTGCAGACGGGGACGGTGCTGGCGACACTTGTCCGACGCGACCCCCTGCTCCTCCGATTCAAGGTTCCCGAGCGGGACGCCGCCCAGTTCCGCGTCGGCATGCCGGCCAACTTCAAGATCCGGAACGACGAACGGGAGTTCAGCTCGAAGATCGTCCATGTCGCCGAATCGGCGGACGAGGGAACCCGATTGGTCCCCGTGACCGCGGAGGTCAAGGATACCAATGACGGCGCCCTGCGGCCCGGCTCCTTCGCCGAAATCACGGTCCCGGTGAGCAGCGAGAAGACGTCCCCCGTCATTCCCCAGACCGCCATCCGGGCCAGCGACAAGGGATTTATTGCCTTTGTCGTTGAGAATAACGCGGCCGTGGAACGCATCCTGGGGCTCGGCATGAGGACGGCGGACGGCCAGGTGGAGGTCCTCTCCGGTCTCAAGCCCGGGGAGGTCCTCGTCATCCGTGGGGCCGAGGCCCTGCGCAACGGAGCGCCCGTCCGCGTCTCGACGGCCCCCGAGAAGGTCCAGGCCCCGCCGGTCAAGAACTAAGGTCGAATTGAGAGGACCCCGCTCATGAACCTCACGGAAGTTTGCGTAAGGAAACCTGTCCTGGCTTGGATGCTCATGGCGGCCACGATCGTCTTCGGGGTCGTGGCGGCCACGCGCATCGGCATCAGCCAGTTCCCGGACGTCGATTTCCCGACGATCTCGGTCTCGGTCGTCTGGGAGGGGGCCGCCCCCGAGGTCATCGAGAACGATATCGTCGAGCCCCTGGAAGAAGCCCTGGTCCAGACCGAAGGCCTCCGGACGATCACATCGAGCTCGCGCATGGGATCGGCAAACATCACCATCGAGCTCGATCTCTCGCGCAACGTGGATCTCGCCCTGCAAGACGTCCAGACCAAGGTTTCCCAGGCGGCCCGCCGTCTGCCTCGCGACATCGACCCGCCCGTGATCTCCAAGAGCAACCCCGAGGACCAGCCCATCATGATGGTCTCTATAGGCGGCCCCTTCCCCCCCCGCGTCCTCAGCGATTATGTCCAGTACGGACTCAAGGAGAAACTCCAGACCATCCCGGGCGTCGGTGAGATCACGATGATGGGCGTTATGAACCGCAACATCCGGATATGGCTCGACGCCGCCCAGCTCGACGAGAAAGGGCTGACCGTCAACGATGTCAACCTCGCCCTCCAGCGCGAACACATCGAGCTGCCCGCAGGAAGGCTGGAAACGCCGGGCCGCGAGGTCAACGTCCGCGTCCTGGGCGAGGCCGTCGACCTGGAGACGCTCCGCCATATCGTCGTTCGCGAGATCGGCGGCAGTCCCATCTATCTCAGCGACGTCTCCCTGGTCGAGGACGGCTTCGAGGACGTCCGGCGGATGGCCCGGATCAACGGCGTACCGGCCCAAGGCATCGGCATCAAGAAACAGCGCGGAGCCAACGCGGTGGCCGTGGCCAAAGCGGCCAAGCGGGCCATGGCTGAATACGCAAAGACCCTGCCCGAGGGAATGAGCGTCAACACCGTCTTCGATTCGACGATCTTCATCGAGGATTCGGTTAAGGAGATCCAGTTCGAGCTGCTCCTTTCCGTCATCCTGACGGCCCTCGTCTGCTGGATGTTCCTGGGTTCGTTCTCGAGCACTTTAAACGTCATCCTGGCCATCCCGATGTCGCTTATGGGAACGATCGCCATCATCTACTTTCTCGGTTTCACCTTCAACACATTCACCCTGCTCGGCCTGGCCCTGGCAGTGGG
>CAZSMW010000238.1:0-5982 GCA_964607985.1 uncultured Eubacteriales bacterium | reverse complement strand
CTTTTTCATGAGGCGGGGAAAGATCCGGGATTCGCGCGAGGCTTTCGTCGAGGGGACGGCGGGAAGTTTGGACGGCGAGGTCCTGACAAACCTCCTTTCGGGGTTCTACGCGACCGCGGAAAAACCAAAAAAGGTCCTTTTTCCGTTCGAGCCGGCTGATGGACGCCGATTGAAGGAAGATATCTTTCCGGGTCAAGAGAAGAGGACGCGGATGATCGTTCCCAAGGCCGGAAAATACGCCAGGCTCGTCGAACTTGCCAACAGGAACGCCGAGCTAGCGCTCCGTAATAAAGAGAGAGAGTCCTCCCCCGTCCTCCACCTGGCGCGGGTCCTGGAAATGCCGGAGCCTCCGGAGAGGATCGAAGGCTTCGACATCTCCAATACGTGCGGCGACGAATCGGTGGGCTCGCTCGTCGTCTTCGACGGCGGCGTTCCGAACAAAGACGAGTACAGGAAGTTCCGCATACGAACGGTCGTCGGCCCGAACGATGTGGCCAGCCTGGAAGAAGTCGTCCACAGGCGGTTCTCCCGTCTCAAGAAAGAGGGAAAAACATTGCCCGGGCTTATCATGGTGGACGGCGGGAAGGGCCAGCTCGCGGCCGCGGTCAAGGCTCTCGGCCGGGCGGGAGCGGGAAACATCCCCGTGATCTCCCTGGCCAAACGGGAAGAGATCATCATCACGCCCAAGCATCCCGAGGGCATCCGGCTGGACGGAACGGCGCCCGCCCTCAAGCTCCTCCAGCACGTTCGGGATGAAGCCCACCGCTTCGCCATCACCTTCCACAGGAAGCGCCGGGGAAAAAAGAGCTTTGGGTCCGAACTGGACGGCATTTCGGGCTTGGGTCCAAAAAGGAAAGCCGCCCTGCTCGAAAGATTTGGGAGCCTCGACGCCATTCTTTCCGCATCCTTCGCCGACCTTGCAGCCGTCGTCGGGAAAAAAACCGCCCTGACCCTGATCTCCGCCTTGAGGAAATAGAACAGGGAGATTCAGGCCACGATCCGGATGATCCAGGCGAGGAAGACGGCAATAGAGACGCTCAGGGCGGCGGACAGAAGGGCGATCTTTTTCCCCATTTCCTTCCACAACATGGCGAACGTGGACAAGCAGGGAATGAAGAAGCTGATGAAAACCGTGAAGACGAGGAGCTGCTCCTTGGTGATCACGGTGAGGAGGTCCCGGTAGCTGGTCCCCAGGGCCTGAAGCATCATGATCAATGACAACTCTTTTCGCAGGAACCCGAATACGAGCGTCACTCCCAGTTCTCTGGGCAATCCCAGCGCCCCGGCGACAAGGGGCGAGAGGACCGCGTTGATCGTTCGGTCGACGTGGAAGGCTTGAAGCAGGCTCAGGAAGACGCTCCCGGCGATGAGGAGCGGCCAGGCGAACGCCAGGAACGAGCGGAGTTGGAAATAGGTCTTCTTCAGAATGTTCCTGAACGAGGGCCGCTTCAGGGTCGGGATCTCGAGGATGAGCCCCGGGGACGGAGCTTTGGTGAACAAGGTGATCACGCGTCCGAGGACGGCTACGAGCAGGATGTTCAGGACGTAAAAGCCAAGGGCGGCCCAGGGACCCAAATAGAACGCGACCAGCGCCAGGATGACGGTCGTCCGGGCCGAACATGGAATGAACGGGATGAGGAGAGACGTGATGATCCGGTCGCGCCTGGATTCCAGGATCCGGGTCGAAACGATCGCCGGAACGTTGCAGCCGAAACCGAGGATGAACGGGCCGACCGATTTCCCGTGAAGGCCGATTTGGTGCATGAAGGCGTCCAGCAGGAACCCCGCCCGGGCCAGGTATCCGAGGTCCTCCAGGAAGGCCATGAAGACAAGTAAAGGGACGAAATAGGGCAGGACGATGGCGATCCCCCCCCCGATGCCCTGAACGAGCCCGTCCGCCAGGTGGAAGAGGACGTTCGAACCGAGGTGCCTGCCCAAGTCCTGATCGAGGGACGTGAACGGCTTGAGGAGCAGGGTTTCGAGCGGGTTCCCGATCTTGAAGATCAAAAAGAAAAAAGCCATGAACACCGCGGCCAGGATGACGTAGCCGTAAAAGGGATGCATGATGATGCTGTCGACCTTCCTGTCCCAAGGAACCTTTCTCCCATGCTCGACCCGGCTGCTCTCCTCGGCGATCTTCGAGGCCTGGTGGTGGCGCTCGGCGGAGATGATCTCGTAGGCCGGAGCGCTCCGGCCGGATTCGATGCCGAGGCGGACGCGGTCGACCTCGGCCTTGAGGTCCGGTTCCAGCTCGCCCAGCATCACGTCGCAGAAGAGCCGGTCGGCCTCGATCATCTTGACCGCCGTGAACCGGCGGTTGGCAACGACCGGAAATTCCTGAGGAAGCAGCCCCGCCAATTCTTCGACACGGCTCTCGACATCCCTGGACCATGTCCGCGCCCGGGGCCTTGCGTCATATTCAAGGGCCATGAAAGCCTCGTCCAGAAGTTCTTTGACGCCCCTGCCGCGCGACGCAATGATGGGAACGACCGGGACGCCCAGAAGCGACGCCAATTTCCCGGGATCGATCCTGACCCCCTTTTTTTCGGCCAGGTCCATCATATTCAAGGCAACGACCATCGGCCAGCCGAGCTCGATGAGCTCGAGGGTAAACTCTAGGCTCCGTCCCAAAACGGAGGCGTCCACGACGTTGATGATCAGGTCGGGTTTTTCCGAGAATAGGTGGGAGAGCGCCGTTTTCTCCGCCGGATCTGACGGGCAGAGCGAATAGGTCCCCGGCAGGTCGATGATATCCAGGAGGCGGCCTTCGATCGAGACCCGGCTATGGGTGTGTTTGACGGTAGTCCCGGGGAAATTCGAAGTCTCAGCCTTCAGGCCTGCGATCGAATTGAAGAGGGTGCTCTTGCCGCAATTGGGCTGGCCGATGAAGATGACCGTCGGAGCGTCAGGAGCGGCCATCCAGGACCTCGACCGTGATCTTCCTGGCGATCCCCCGTCCAACGGCGACACGTGTTCCGCAAGCGGCGCTCCGGATGAGGATGGGACCTTTCAGGATGGCCAGAAAATCCAGCTCCACGACGTCCCCTTTGTGGAAACCGATGGCCAGTAGCCTCCTCCGGACCGATTCGCCCCCGGCGATGTCGACGATCCTGAGCGGTTTGGCGATCGGGGCTTCAACCAGGCTCATCCGTTTCGTTCTCATGTTTGGCGCCACAGGCATGATATTCGAATTCCTCTCGTCTGGAAACATTTTTTTGTCCGTGTCGAACATTATACACTATTTAATTTATAGAATAAATATACCAATTTTGGGTTTCCGACTTCATTGACAAATGGCCGCGCCCCGATATAATGTCTCCTGAACGAGGAGATGGACGAGATGAAAAAATTCGTTTCCTATTTGATCTTGGGCACAGCCCTATGCGCAGGGATCGCCTGTCTTGACCGCTCGGCCGGGAGCGAACTCCCCGCAACGTTCATCTGGGGGAAGGACCAGCATCTGATCGATCCAGCCTCCGGCCGGATGAACGTCTGGGGGGGGTTCGAACTCAAGGACGGTTATTTTCTCGCCGATAAGAACATCGCCCGCTTCATTTTGTGGCGGAAGAAAGGTCCTTCCGTCCGCATCAACATCCGATACGCCCTTCAGGGCAGCCCCTGTACCTTCTTAGTCAATGAGATAGAGACGGGGAGCCTCCCCCCCGCCCTGCGGAATACGGACGCCGGGTTCGATGTCCAGCTGAATGAGGGCTTCAATTTCCTGCAATTCGACAAAACCGATAACGATGTCCTGAAGATCGCGTCCATTAACATCCAACAAAGCGGGGAGGCGCAGATCCCCCGCCGGCTTCAACAAGGGGAAACGCTGGCCTTCTTTGTCGACAAGGGAGCCGGCCGTATCGAGTTCCATGGCAAGGGTCGTTTGAAGATCACGGAAGTGCATTTTCAGGACGGCAGCCCGTCCTCCCGTGTATCGGAGCCCAAGGCGGGCTTCTTGTCCGGGAGGACCCGGCACGCATTCTCGTTCGACCGGGCCGGATACCTGACCGCGGCCGTCGAATCCGGAGGCTTCGATGTCACTGGATATTCGTTCTCGCCCCGGGCCGTCGAGCGGCCGCCCACGGCAAAAGTCACACTTCCCAAGAACCCCGGTATCTTCATCTTCCTGATAGACGCCTGCCAGGCAAGGCACTTGGGACTATACGGATACTCGCGCCCCACTTCGCCTAACATCGACCGATTCGCGCAGGACGCGGTCGTATTTGAGAACGCCTACGCCAACGCTTCTTTCACCCGTGCCAGTGTCGCCACCTTGTTCACCGGCCTTTATCCCGAAACGCATAAGGTGCGCATCATGAAGCAAAAACTCCCCAGGGAACTGCTGACCCTGCCCGAGTACCTGAAGGGTAAGGGATACCGGACTTCCCTTTTCACCTCGACCGCGAACGTTTCCCGATCCATGGGCTTCGCCCGCGGGGTTGACGACTATCTTAATTTCATCGGGGAATGGCGCCGCGGCTCTGAAAGGGGGATCCCTTCCGCATTCCGCTCCTGGCTCTCCCAGCACGGGCCTCTGTTCAGTTATGTCCATTACATGGAACCGCACCTTCCCATCAGCCCCCCGCCCCCCTATCGGGACATGTTCGCGAACCCGGGGAATGGCGCCTCCGCCCAGCGAGTGATCGAGGATTCCCAGCAACTCGACCGCGTGAAGAATCCGTTAACGCCCGAGGAGGTCAAAACGGTCGTCGACAATTACGACTCGGCCATCGCCTTTGTAGACAGCGAGATGGGCAAGCTCCTCCAGTCCCTCCGGGAAAAGGGCCTGTATGAGAACAGCATGATTGTCATCCTCTCGGACCACGGCGAATCGCTTTACGAACACGAACAATGGGGGCACGGGTTTCTCGTCTACGAAGAGACCGCCCACGTTCCCCTCGTGGTCAAGTTCCCGGCGGCCATGAACCTGAAGGGGCGGGTGCGGACGGTGGTCGAGCTGGCCGACGTGTTCCCCACCGTCCTGGACATTTTCGGTCAGAGGATCCCGCTGGATGGGAAGAGCCTGCTTGACGCAGCGATCATGGAGCAAGAGAACGACAACATCGCCGTTTGCTGCTCATTTAATACCAGGGCTGATTTCGGCCTGCGCTGGCGACAGTGGTATGCTATCATCAACATGGGGACCCGCGGAGAGACCCTATATCGCGCGGCGGACCCATTCTTCCAGAAAATCAGAGAACCCGAAGAAAGCGTCCGAACTTTCCTCAAGGCCCGTTTCCTGGAATGGTTGAAACGATTCAGCGAGATCGACGAGCGGCCCGTCCGGATCGACCTCAACAGTCTTCCCAAGAACGAGATCGAAAACCTTCGGTCTCTGGGCTATCTGAAATAGGTCATGGTCCACGCCTAAGCATCATCGAGGCCATGATCAAGGCTTACGTCGCCAACGCGTTGGCTGATGAAATCCCGGGAAACCTCATTGGCTTCAAATTGACAATCCGGGGGCTTTCTGATAAAAAATAGTAAATGCTTAAGTGGTTCATTCAAAAATTTATCGGGACGAAGAATGACCGCGACCTGAAAAAGATCCGGCCCCTCGTTTCCGCCGTCAGCGACATCGAACCCCGGATCCAGGCCCTCACAGACGGCCAATTGAGGGCCAAGACCGCCGAATTCAAGGAGAAGCTCTCCCAAGGGGCCGGCCTCGACGACATCCTCGTCGAAGCCTTCGCCTGCGTCCGGGAAGCTTCCCGCCGGACCCTCAAGATGCGCCATTTTGACGTCCAGATCCTGGGCGGCGTCATCCTCCACCAGGGTCGGATCGCCGAGATGAAGACGGGTGAAGGGAAGACCCTGGTCGCGACCCTCCCGGCCTACCTCAACGCCCTGACGGGCCTCGGGGTCCATATCGTCACCGTCAACGATTACCTGGCCAAGCGCGACACGGAGTGGATGGGGACGATCTACCGGTTCCTCGGACTTAGCGTGGGAACCATCCTTCACGACATCTCCGACCAGGAC
>CAZSMW010000237.1:0-13369 GCA_964607985.1 uncultured Eubacteriales bacterium | reverse complement strand
CCATCATCAACGACATCCTCGACTTCTCCAAGATCGAGGCCCGGATGATCGACTTCGAACCGGTTCGGTTCGGTCTCCGCGACTCCGTCGAGGAGACCGCCGCCTCGCTGGCCCTCGGGGCCCACCAGAAAGGCTTGGAGCTCGTCTGCCGTGTTCAGCCCGACGTCCCTGACAGCCTGGTCGGGGACGTCCGCCGGCTCCGGCAGATCATCATCAACCTCGCGGGGAACTCCATCAAGTTCACGCGGCGCGGGGAGGTGCTTATCGAAACGGCCCTGGAATCCCGGACCCGGAACGATGCCGTCCTTCGTTTTACGGTGAGCGACACGGGCATCGGCATCCCTCCGGAAAAACAAGGGGCCATCTTCCAACCCTTCGTCCAGGCGGACGGATCCATGACCCGTAAATACGGCGGGACGGGACTGGGGCTGGCCATCTCCGCCCAACTTGTCGAGATGATGGGAGGCCGGATCAGGGTCGAGAGCGAGCCCGGCCGAGGCAGCCGGTTCAGCTTCACGGCCCGGTTCGGGACCCAGAAACGGGCCGCGCGAAAGGCCGTCTCCGTGGAGCCCGCCGGGCTCAGGAACCTTCCGGTGCTCGTCGTCGACGACAACGCCACCAACAGGAGGATACTGAGGGAGATCCTGACCAGCTGGCGGATGAGGCCGGAGGACGTCCCCAGCGGCAAGGACGCCCTGGCCCTCCTCCGCAGGCGGGCCTCGAAAAACGCGCGGTTTTCCCTGGCCCTCATAGATGCCAACATGCCCGAAATGGACGGTTTCACTCTCATCGAACGCATCCGCGGCAACCCTTCCCTCAAGGATCTCAAGATCATGGTCCTGACCTCGGCTGACCGTCGAGGCGACACAGCCCGCTGCCGCGAGCTCGGGGTTCAGGCTTACTTGACGAAGCCCGTCAGGCAGTCCGAGCTGCTGGATGCTATCCTCCTGACCCAGGGGGCCGCTTCCACGTCCGGGAGAGAGAAGTCCTTCATCACCCGGGCCTCGGCGTCCGAGCTCCGGATCCCCCTCAGGATCCTGCTCGGGGAGGACAATCCGATTAACCGAAAGGTCGCCGTCCGCCTTCTCGAGAAACAAGGGCACACCGTGAGGACCGCCTCCGACGGACGCGAGGTCCTGTCCGCCCTGGAGAAGGAGCGTTTCGACGTTGTCCTGATGGACGTCCAGATGCCCGAAGTGGACGGGTTCGAAGCCACGGCGATTATCAGGGAGAAAGAAAAGGGGGGCCCGGACCACCTCCCCATCGTGGCCCTGACGGCCCACGCCCTCAAGGATGACAGGAAAAGGTGCCTCGATGCCGGGATGGACGATTACGTTTCCAAGCCCCTTAAACCCGAGGAGTTCTTCCGGACGATCGCCCGCGTCGTCAAAAAGAACCGGAAAAGGCTGTTCGAGAGGCCCGGTCACGGCGAAGGAAAGCAGGGAGAGACATGAAGATCCTCGTGGCCGAAGATGACAGGGTCTCCCTTCGGATCCTGAAAAAGAACATCGGGGCTTGGGGCTACGACATCATCGTCGCCGGCAACGGCGATCAAGCCCTGCGAAAAATCGGGGAAAAGAACGTCCGCCTGGCCATCCTGGACTGGATGATGCCGGGGATGAACGGTTTGGAGATCTGCAAGCACATCCGGCAGAACAACGGATCGAACTATATCTACATCATCCTGCTCACCTCGAGGGACCGAAGCCAGGACATCCTCGAAGGCCTGGAGGCGGGGGCTGACGACTACATGACCAAACCCGTGAATTTCCTGGAGCTCAAGGCTCGTCTGCAGACGGGCCGGAGGATCGTCGAGCTCGAAGACAAGCTCCTCGAATCCAACCGGAAGCTCAAGGACCTGGCCAGCCGCGACAGCCTCACCAGCCTCTGGAACCGGGCGAACATCATGAGATTCCTCGAAGAGAACCTGGAGCGCGGTAAAAGGGAGAAACAGCCCGTGAGCACGATCATGGTGGACATCGATGAATTCAAGAGGACCAATGACACCTGCGGCCACCTCGCGGGGGACATCGTCCTCATCCAGGTCGCCAAGCGTCTGGAGAGGTGCCTCCGGAAGTATGACAAGATCGGACGCTACGGCGGTGACGAGATGCTGGTCGTGCTGCCGGGATGCGGCCTCAAGGAGGCCGGCGACATCGCCGAACGCCTCCGGCTGGTCGTGGATGGAAAGAAGGTCGATACCCCGGCGGGGGGACTCGATATCAGCATAACCCTGGGGTGTTCGAGTTCAGCGGGCCTCTCCCGTCCGACGCCGGAAGCCCTCGTCCAGGCCAGCGATGCCGCTCTTTACAGGGGCAAGAAACAGGGGAAGAACTGTGTGGTCACGGGGTGAACCATGAACAAGGCCAAGAAACCCCACGGGACATCCTCTCCCATCGATATGGAGGATGCCCTCGCCAGGATCGGCGGGGACGAGGACTTCCTCCAGGAGCTCCTGGAGCTCTACGTGGAAGACTTCACTTCCAGGTTCTCGCTTCTCGATAAGGCCGTGCGCGGCGGCGACCTCAAAACGGTCGCGGAGATCGGGCATACGATCAAAGGGTCCTCGGCGAATTTAAGCCTCCCCTTCCTTCAGGAACAAGCCTTCGAGCTGGAAAAAGCCGGGAAGACCGGCGATCTCAGCAAGGCCAGGACCGGTCTCGCAGCCCTCCGAACGGAGTTCCGGAAGCTCAAGGTCTATATGGCGACCCGGGCGGATTGAGCAGCGACTCCGCCAGGGACTTCAGATACCGATCCCCGATCATCCCGGCCCCGTCCGGGAGCCGGTTCACGCCGCACAAGAACGTTCCGGAGACGCCGATGTACAGGTTCTGGCCGTATTTGTTCCGGACGTGATGGCCGAGAGGAATTTCCTCGGCGGGCTGCCGGTTCTTAGCATAGAACTCCAAGAGCTGCTTCAGTAATACGGCAGGGTCCCGACCTTCATCGGCATTGATCAAGAAGCATTCGAATTCAGTCCCTTCCAGCTTGTAGGAGGCCATATAACCGTTGCGAAGGAACTCGAATCCCATGACATTACGCAGGATGTATTTCTCGCTGTTGGCGATGATCCCCTCCCGTGGGAAAACGGACAACAGGGGCGGAAGCGTGCCCTTCCCCCCCGCCTTCTCGGAGACCTTTCGCGCGAACGTGTCGAGCACGGCGGGCGTCCCGTCGCCGCCTTCGAAGCTCATGATCTTGACATAGTCCTTGCCGACGATGAAATTCAAAACCTCCCCTTCGATATACCCCAAGGTTCCGACATCCACGACCTTGTTCTCCGGGAACCGCTCGGCGCTAAAGATCCCGAAGGCGTTGGTCCCGTTTCCCATGTCGTAGATCTCGAGGGTCACGGACGCTGCGGTCCCGGCCTTCTGGAACTGGGCCACGATGAGCTCCTTGAAGTCGTAGCCGATGTAGCTCTCGGCCGCCCCGTCGATGTACTCATAGAGGTTATCCGGAAAGAAGCTCTGCGGCTTCTCGGAGAGTTTCCAGCCTTCGATCTCGGGAACGAGGCCGAGGAGCGCGAGGCTCCCTGTCTTCTGGGGGGTCCCGGTCCAAGCCATGCCAAGGATGAAGGCCAGGCCGGCAAGTCCAAGGGCGATCCGAGTATGCTTAAGTCCGCGGGTCTTCATGTCATGCCTCCAATGTTCGTGCCGGACTCCACTATAGCGGCGGCGTCGATTGTTTTCAAGGGCCTCCTCGGGCCGCGTTTTATTGACAGGTTTTTCAAATAAGTCCATCATGGAATCGATGGACAAGGCAAGGGTCGTGATCGTCAGGTCACGGGCGGTTACGGCGTCTTCGGGAGAGGTCGACACCGCCGGGATCCGGAGGATGTTCGAGCGCGGGATCCGTCTCTTGACCGGGGAAAACGACCCCTATGAAGGCTTGCGGCGGTTCTTCCGGTTCGAGGACAGAATCGGGGTCAAGATCAACACCATCGGCGGAAAGAACATCAGCACCCGCCCGGATGTTTCCATCCCCCTCGGCTTATGGCTCGGGGAAAAGAACGTCCGGCCCGGGAACGTCGTCATCTGGGACCGAACGAACCGCGAGCTCCGCGACGCGGGTTACAAGCTTTCCGAGGACAAGAGCGGCCCAAGGATCTTCGGGACGGATACCGACGGAGCCGGCTACGGCGGCGATCTCGTTGTCCGGGGAAACGTGGGCAGCCTTTTCTCGCGCATTCAGGAGGACTTCGTGACGGCCTCCATCAGCCTGGCCATCCTGAAGGACCACGGGCTGGCAGGCGTGACGGCGGGGATGAAAAACTATTTCGGCGCCCTCCACAATCCAAACAAGTATCACGACAGCCGTTGCGACCCCTATGTCGCCGAGGTCTTCGACACGCCATCCGTCAAGGGCAAACACCGGCTCTCCATCCTGGACTGCCTGACCGTCCAATGCCACAAGGGCCCCTCGTTTCACCCGCAGTGGGCGGAAAAGTACGGGGCTCTGGTCCTCGGCGCCGATCCCGTGGCCACCGACGCCGTCGGCTGGCGGATCATCGAAGAGATCCGGGCGAGGAAAGGGCTTCCCTCGCTTGCCGAAGAACGGCGGGAGCCGCTCTACCTGGCGACCGCGGAAAACATGGGACTCGGAACGGCCAACCCGGGAAAGATCGAGGTCATCGAAGAGAACGTTTGAAATGAAGCGGCGCCAATTCCTCGGGAGCTCCATTGGAACCGGCATTGTCCTGGGCACGGGACTTCCCTCTCTCTGCTCCAGCCTGGCCGCTTTCGGAGAGAAGGCTAACCTCTCTAGAGTGGAGGCCCGCTATTATCGGAAGCACCCCGACCGGGAGACGGAATGCCTCCTCTGTCAACGCCGTTGCAAGCTCGGCGACAAAGAGAGGGGCTACTGCGGCGTCCGGGAGAACCAAGGGGGAACATACTATACCCTGGTCTACGGAAAGGCCTGTAGTCTGAACGCCGATCCCGTGGAGAAGAAACCCTTCTTTCATTTCCTGCCGGGCACGAACGCCCTGTCCCTGGCGACGGCCGGTTGCAACGTGAACTGCAGGTTCTGTCAGAACTGGCAGATCTCCCAGGTCAGGCCCGAACAGGTCGAACACTTCGACCTGCCGCCGGTCTCGATCGCGGAGCTGGCGGAAAAGTACCGTTGTCCGTCCGTTGCCTATACATACACGGAGCCTGTCGTTTTCTTCGAGTACATGTACGATGCTGCCAAAGAGGCCCGAAAAAAAGGCCTCCGCAACCTCGTCGTGACCGGCGGACATGTGGAACCCGAACCGCTCCGGGACCTCGTCAAGGTCGTAGACGGCATCAAGATCGACCTCAAGGCGTTCTCGAAATCCTTCTACACCGAATACGTCCGGGGAGATCTCGATACAGTCCTCGAAGCCATCCGGATCGTCGCCAAAAGCAAGGTCTGGCTCGAGGTCGTCTACCTCGTCATCCCGACCCTTAACGATAGCCCGGCGGAGATCCGTGACATGAGCCGGTGGCTGCGGGCGGAGGCCGGGCCGGACGTCCCCCTCCATTTCTCCCGTTTCCAGCCCATGTACCTTGTCAAGAACCTCCCGCCGACCCCGGTTTCAACGCTGGAGAAGGCGCGCGAGACAGCCCTCGGTGAGGGCCTGCGTTTCGTTTACGTAGGCAACGTCCCGGGTCACGACGCGGAGAGCACTTCCTGCCCGAACTGCCGCAAGGTCATCATCCGGAGGACAGGTTATGAGGTCCGGGCCAATGAGATTAAACATGGGAAATGCGGTTTCTGCGGCATTCCCATTCCCGGGATCTGGACCTGATGGCCTACATCCCCGCGATTCTCCTTGGGTTCCTGGCTACCGGCTTCCAGATCTTCCTTATGAGGGAATTCTCCGTCCACTTCCAGGGAAACGAATTGACCTTCGGCTTTGTCCTGGCATCCTGGTTCCTATGGGGCGGCCTGGGAAGCTTAGTTGCCTCGCGCCTAAAGCCGGCCATCAGGATCCTGGACAGGATTTATTATGCGGTCATCCTGCTCTTCCCGATCAGCCTCGTGATCCTGCGCTTCTCGCGATTCGCCACGGGAGTTCTTCCGGGGGAGCTCACAGGGATAGGGCCGGCCCTTCTTTTTTCCCTGGGCATCAGCCTCCTCTCCAGCTTTCCGCTGGGAGGACTATTCGTCCTCAACGCCCGGACGCTCCGCGGGGATGTCCCGAGCGTATATCTCTTCGAATCTTTGGGGGCCGCGATCGCGGGACTCGTTGTCGCTCTGGGCCTCGTTCCGTTCTTTTCCAATTGGGAAGGCATCTCGCTCGTCGCCGCGGCCGGGGCCACGGCTGTTTTTTTCACCTTCGGGCGGAGGAAACACTCTCCCTGGTTCATTGCTGCTCTGACGGGCCTCGCCGTATTCGCCTTTTTCGATCTTCCCTCCCAGAAAGCCTGGTGGAAGCCTTTCGATCTTATCCGTAGCCGGGACACACCCTACGGGAAGCTGCAGCTGATCCGGACGGGAGACCAAATCTCCCTCTACTCGAGCGGTCTTCCCGTATTTTCTTGTCCTGACCCTGCCGCGGCCGAAGCGGCCGTCCATTTCGCAATGCTTCAGGACCCTAAGGCCAAGAACATCCTCCTCGTCGGAGGCGGCGCGGGCGGCGGCCTTGGCGAAGTCCTCAAGTATGAAAGGGCCGAAGTGGACTACGTCGAGCTCGATCCGGGGATCATCCGTTTGGCGGAAGACGCCCTGCCTGAAAGGGAAAGGAGAGACCTCAGGGACGAACGGGTCCGTGTCTTTTTCGATGACGGCCGGGCGTTCCTTCTGAAAAGCCGAAAGACCTACGACGCCGTCATCCTCAATCTGCCCGAGCCGGCAACCGCACAAGTCAACCGGTTCTACACCCGAGAGTTCTTCAAGCTGGTAAAATCCCGCCTCTCTCCGGGGGGAGTCTTTTCCTTCACCGTTCCCTCCTCCGAAAACTACATCGGCCCCGACCTGAGGGAGTTCCTGGCCTCACTCTACGGGACGCTGCAAACCGTTTTCCCGGAGGTCGGTCTCGTCCCCGGAGACTCGATCGTCTTCCTGGCTTCGACCACCGGTCTCACTCTCGATCCCAAGGCGCTCGAAGAAAGGATCACCGGCTTGGGCCTTGAACTGACCTCGATCAATGCCGCGCTCCTCTCTTCCAGGCTGAGTCCCCTCCGAACGGAATATCTCTTGAAAAAGATCGAGGAACGGCCGGCCCGGATCAACCGAGACCTTGTCCCGGTGAGTTATTATTTCTATTCCGTTCTTTGGAGCAGTCAATTCAAAGGGATCGAGGCGGCTGTCCTTCGGGCATTCGCCCGCCTGCCCGTCAATATACTCTTGGGCGCGCCTCTCCTCGCTTTTATCATTCTCCTCATCGTTTTGACGCTTTTCCGGAAACGGACCGATGGAACTTTTCTTGTCTCCCTGGGCACCATGGGTTTCACGACCGTAGTCGTTGAACTGGCCGTGGTCATCGCTTTCCAGTCCCTTTACGGATACGTCTATGGCAAGATCTCCCTCCTCCTCGCGGCTTTCATGGCCGGCCTGGCCGTCGGATCGTGGTTCGGTAGGAAAAGACCGGCCGCCGGACGGGCTGAGCTTTTCACGGCCCAGGGCGGATTCCTCCTGCTTATCATCCTTCTCCGGGCATTTCTTGGAGGGAGGCCGCCGGAAGCCCTGTTGTTCTTCTTCCTCCTTGCCCTGGGGAGCCTCGGCGGCCGGCTGTTCGTCGTTTCCAACAGGCTCCTCCTTAAGAAAAATGTAAACTACGGCCTGGGCTACGGGGTGGACCTTTTGGGATCGTTCCTGGGAGCCCTGGCGGCATCGGCGATCATCATCCCGCTCGCCGGGATCCTGCCTCTCCTCGACGGCCTCCTCCTGATGAATTCCTTCGGCTTCCTGTTCATCATCTTTTCTTGGAAAAGGCCCGCGGGTCCCGCCTGATCCGGTTGGCCGCCATATGCAACTTTGTCGGGGCTTCGAGAATTCTATATAATACCGTTAGAGGATTGAATATTGAGAAACGGATTCCTGCCCGAAGATGAAGAGCGCGGGTTTTTTCGTAAGAAGCGGACAGCGATCTTTGCCTCTCGCTGGCCCTTCACGCCTTCCTGATCTACGGGCTCTACCACGCCCGCATGACGGTGAAGGTCTTTCCCGACCGGTCGGTGGTCCGGGACCTCGTTCTCGTTCCCCCGGTCAAGCTAACCTTCCCCGAACCCATTGAGAAATACATCCAGAACTACCCTTCTTCGGGCGGACCCTTCGGCCCGGGGCCCGACCGGGATCGGCCGGGCCGGTCGAAAATAAAGGACCTGCCCGAGGGGGACGCCACGAACCGCCCAGAACCCGGTCCGGGATCCGGCCTCGCACCGGAGAACCTCCTGAAGAACCAGTCGGGCGCGCATCCCTCCTCCGTGCCCTCCCTAAGCGGCAAATTGGCCCTGGGTTCCAGGTATAAAGAAGAAGACGACGGAAAGCTCAGGATCAACCTTTCGGCCATTCCAGACCACGTCGTGGAGGCTCCCCTCGGTTTCGAGAACGGAAAGGAAGGCCGCCGTTCCTTCCTGAGATACGTCCAGCCCAACCGCTTTGGGACGGGCTCCGGAACCGGAGGCGGCACGTCGGGCGGCGCGGGGACGGGGAGCGGAGGCCAACGGGCCAGTGCAACGTTCCAGTCCCCCGGCTACGACATCTCGCCCTGGGCCGAAAAAGTGATTGACCTCGTCCAGCTCAATTGGAAGATCCCGGACGTGAGGAATATCCTGGAGAAGAGCGAGGTCCGCATCTCTGTAACCATCGAAAAGAACGGGGCTTTTTCCGCGTTCGAAATCGCCGGCGGCGTGAACTTGGAGGTTTTCAACGCGGCCGCCGCCAGCGCCCTGAGATCAAGCTCCCCCTTCCCCCCTCTTCCGGAAGATTTCCCCGCCTCCAATCTCAACGCCCTCTTCGTGTTCACCTATCATGATTAAAAGAACATGCGCGGCCGGGTTCATCCTCCTCGTTCTCGCCCTCGACCTGTCCGCCGACTGGAAGCAGGATGTTCTTGGTTATTTGAGCCCGGGGAGAGACTATCCGGCCGCCCGGGCCTATCTCCGAGAGAATTTCGCCAAGATAGACCCCCTGGAAAAATCGGACGCCTTGGGACTTGTCGCTTATCTGGCCCGCATGACCGGCGACAGCCGGGACGAACAGGACCGGATCGTCGAGTATTTCGAGACCTATGGGGACACGGACCCCGCCTTCGACCTTCCGGACGAGCTTCTCAGACGCGATTTCGTGACGTTTTGGGCACGGTGGAAGTCGGCCTATCCTCTTGTCACGGGCCTCGTCTTTCTTGAACGGGCCGGCGCGAACGACCCATCCCCCCCGGCAAGGCTGGAGATCGGACTCGAGCTTCTCAACGGCGCCTATTATAAGGTTTCGACTTCGGACCGCGTCCTCGAGGGCGGCCTCTGGCAGCGTGGGTTCCATATCCTGAAGCTCCCGTTCTCAACGGGATACGATAAGCCGGGAAGCCTGGAGTTCAACCTGGACCTCAAAACCGGCGGGATGGTCGTTAGGAAGCGCATCACCGTCGAGGTCGACGTCCGCACCGGGGGACCGACCGCTTCCCTGCCCCCGATCCAAGCGGCCGCCCCGGGCCGGCTGCCTCCCCCGAGGCTCGTCGAAGGCGAAGTCTCGCTCTACGTCGGCGACAAGCTGATCCTCAAGAGTAAGAAGCTCTCGTCCAAGCCCGCCCCCATAATATTCAAGATCCCGGGACCCTCAGCCTTCGGGACGAAGCCCTATCTTGCGCCCAAGAAGGATGATCCCATGTTGAACACGGTTTCGGTCCTCGATGCCCTCGCCCTAGCCTACCAGACCGTAAGGGACCTCATCAGGAAAAAGAAGGCCGGGCCGGCTTCCCCCCCAATCTACCAAAAGACCCAGCAACTCTCCTTCTCTTTCGCCCGGGAGGCCCCGGAAAGCGGAGAAGTCGTATATAGGGGTTCCTTGTCTATGAAACCCGCCGCCGCAACCGTCTTAAGAGATTAATCCCTCCGGCCGACAAAGGGGAACATTTCTGGTTCTCCTACGTTTTGCGTGGGCTGGGGGTTTCTAGCCTTTCCGGGCCGTCCTTCTATGGCCGTGATGTTAAGAGGAGGGCATGGAGAAGGGCCTTGCTTCCGGCTCCGATAAAGAATCGCCTGAGACTCGCATGGTCGCTGCAGCCCTTCTCCATGCCCTCCCATCAAGACCATCGAAAAACGCTCCAGGAAGACTAACAGTCCAAGCCCTCACCCCCAGCAAAACGTAAAATCGTGTGATTAGGGCAATGGCGCAGGGGCGATGCCCCGAGCCTAGAATTCCTTCCCACACGAAAGGAAATGCAGACCCGACAAATTATCCTTTTGACATGTTCGCCGCTTTTGTTATATCTTAGCCATCAGACACCCGAGGGTTCGTAGGAACGAGGAATCGATGATTCGGCACAGGAAAGAGGGAGGTTCAAAATGTCCGACAAGGGGATAGAAAAACGTTTGTGCCTCCGTTTTAAGATCCCCGGTTCGACCGTCGCCTATACGAAGCAGAAGCTCCTTTTCTCCCCCAAAGCCTTCGACGAAGAATTCTGCCCCGTCCTGGACATCAGCCGGGGGGGCGTCCGTTTCCTGACCCAAAAACCCATGAAATTTAAGGCGAAGGTCGTCCTCCAAATCTCCATCCCCGGCGAGCGCATCCCTCTAAACCTCAAGGGCCATATCCGCTGGTCCTCCTTTAATCCCGGTAAAAGCTATAAATACCAGACCGGCGTCCAATTCAACGCCTATGGGGAAAAGAAAGACCAGAACTATCCCGGCTCACTAGTGAAGATCATCGCCCTCGAACAGAAGTTCATCGAGCCCGGCGAGGTTGACAGCCCCGGGAACAAGAGCGAGTTCAGTATCTAGCGGGAAATTCCCGGCTTCGCCGTCCTGTCCCCCTCGACGACCACCAAGGAGTAGTCCGCGACCTGGAGGAGGAGCTTCCGTATAGCCTGCAGCAGCCCCAGGCGGTTCTGACGCACCTTCTTGTCCTCGGCCATGACCAGGACCTTGTCGAAAAAAGCGTTGAGCAGGGGCTGGATCCTAAAGATGATACTCTGGGCGCGGCCGAAGTCCCCTTTCTCGATCATCGGCTTGACGTTCTCGCTGATGATGGTGAACGTCGAGTGGAGGTCCCGCTCCTCCTTCTCGAGAAAGAGCTCCGGATCGACCTTGCAGGCCGGCACGTCCTTGAGGATGTTGTTGATCCGCTTGGCCATGAGGATGAACGGTTCGAAATTGGGGCCCGTGCCGAGAGCTGCCAGCGCTTTCACCCTAAGAAAAGCGTCGTAAATATACTCTATCCCTGGTCCGAGAGCGGCATTGATGTGGTCATAGCGAAAGCCCTGCCTCTCAAAAATGAAGCGCAGGCGGCCCGCGAAAAAGTCCAGGCATGCGGCTTTGACCTCTTTCGCCGGCTTGGACAATCTGTCCCCGTATATGGAAATCACCTTGTCGATGAGGAGGGAAAACGAAAGGCTGAGTTTCTTGTCGAGGATGATCTTCGCGACCCCGTGGGCGTTGCGGCGCAGCCCGAAGGGATCGCTTGAGCCGGAGACCTGGACGCCGACTCCGAGGACACCCACGATGGAGTCGATCTTGTCGTCCAGCGAGACCAGGGCCCCGGTCAGGGAGGACGGCGAGTCGTCCTCGAGGCCCGCGGGCTGATAATGCTCATAAATGGCCTGGTGTACGGCCGCAGGATAACCTTCGGCTTTGGCATACAGCCCTCCCATCTTTCCCTGGAGGGACGGGAACTCCTTGACCATTTCGGTCAGAAGGTCGACCTTGCACAGGCCGGCCGCCTCGACGGCCTCTTTCTTGACCTTGGCAGCGCCCGTCCTCTCGCTGAGGTAGGCGGCGATCTTTTTCAGCCTCTGGGCCTTGTCACCGTAGGTCCCCAGCTTCTCCTGGAAGACGATGTTCTTCAGGCCGGAGGCCCTTTCCGCCAGGGGTTTCTTGACATCCTGCTGCCAGAAGAACCGGGCGTCCTCGAGCCTCGCCTTGAGGACACGCTCGTTGCCTTTGCGGATCATGGACTTGGAGTCCTTGAGGGCATCGGCCACACCCAGGAAACAAGGCAGTTGTTTCTTGTCCTTGACGACCGAGAAGAGCTTCTGGCCCTCCCGCATGGCGGTGGCCAGGACCTCGATGGGCAGGCCTAGGTATTTTTCGGGAAAGACGCCGAAAATGACGCAGGGAAATTCGACGTTAAAGCTGAGCCTCTCGAGGAGGTCATCATCCGTGTATATCCTGGCTTTGAGGGAAGCCAGCTTTTCCTCGATCTGGCCCAGGATCATCTTCCGCCGCTCGCCGGGGTCCACGATCACCTTGGCCTTTTTCAATTGGTCGCGGTAGTCCTGGAAGCTCTTGATCTTGAGCGGCTGAGAACTATAGATGGGATGTCCGGAAGTCGTATCGTTGGAGTCCAGTCCCTCCAGGCTAAAGGGCAGGACCTTCCCGTCACAGAGACAGAGGATGTTCTTAATGGGCCTTGAGAACTTGAAGGGGCCCTCCCTCCACCGCATCGTCTTAGGAAAGGAGATCGAGGCAATGACGGCAGGGACGACGACCGCGAGGACCTCCTGGGCCGGCTTCCCTTTGCTGACCTTCCTCGTCCCCATGTATTCTCCCTTGGGGATTTGGATGATCTCCAGCGATTCGACCGCCACCCCTTGGGCCTTGGCGAATCCTCTGGCGGCGGGGGAAAACGTCCCGTCCGGCAGGATGCCCACCGATTTGGGCGGCCCCGTGACAAGGCTCGCGCCGTCCTCCTGCCCGGCGGCCGTGTCCGCCCGAACGACGAGCCGCCGGCAGGTGCCAAGGGTCTCGAGCGCCCGGACGGCGATACCGGCGCTCTTGAACTCAGCCCGGAACTTCTCATCCAGCTGCTCCAGGGCTGTCTTGACGTGGGTGGCCGGCAGTTCTTCTGTCAGGATCTCTAATAAGAATTCCATCAGGCACCCCTCCCCGAAGCCGTGAATCTTTGGGCGATCTCGTTGACTTGGGCCCTGATCCGGGCGATCATTTTCACCCTCTCGGTAACACTGATAGCCCCCCGGGCGTCGAGCAGGTTGAAAACGTGGGAGCACTTGAGACACATATCGTAGGCCGGGAGGAGCAAGCCCTTCCCGATGAGCGAGACGGCTTCCTTCTCGCAGCCCTGGAAGAACGTGCGGAGCATCATGGTGTCAGCCGCATTGAAGTTATACTCGGAGAACTCCTTCTCTTCGGTGAGGCGCAGGTCGCGATAGGTCACGTCCTTCGACCAGTCGAGGTCGTAGATGTCGTCTTTCTGCTCGAGGAACATTTCCAGCCTCTCCAAACCG
>CAZSMW010000236.1:0-2785 GCA_964607985.1 uncultured Eubacteriales bacterium | reverse complement strand
GCTTTGTATCCTGCTGTTCTGCTTGACAGGGCTCTTTGCTTTTCCCCAAGAAAGAGCGCAGGATCGGCGCAAATCGCTCGACTCTCAGACGCCGACGACCGACGATCCCCGCCGCATCCCCGTTCCTCCGGGCCCGCGAGGTCCCGGGGGAGTCATCGTCCTGCGCGGCGGACGGATCTTTGACGGGACGGGCGCTCCTGCTCGACCCGGAACCCTCGTCATCCGCCGCAACAAGATAGAAAAAATCCTACCGGCCGGCGCTTCCGACTGGCCTAAGGATGCTCGTGTCATCGACGTCAACGGAAAAACAATCATGCCCGGCCTCATCGACGCGCACACCCATATTGACTACGGCGAACCCGAAACTTCGATCTTCATGGAGATCAGCGAAGCCGACGCCATGCTCCGTGCCGTTGAGCGGGCTCGTTTTTACCTCGAATGCGGAATCACCAGCATCCGTGATGTCGGCTCGCTCCATAATGTCCCCTTCCGGCTCAAGGAATGGGTCAGCCAAAACCGCGTTTCTGCCCCCCGCATTTTTCCCGCCGGCGCCTTTATCACGTCAACGGGCGGACATGGAGCCGAAGGCATCGACCCGGATATTCTGGTCCCTAAAAGTACACGCTTGGCGGAAGGTCCCGATCAATGGCGGCAGGCCGTCCGGGAGCAATTCAACCGGGGCGCGGACCTCATCAAGATAGGCAGCCATTTCAGCCGGGAAGAAGTGAGGGCCGCTGTCGAAGAAGCGCACGCCCTCGGACTCAAGGTCGCCTGCGACGCGGAAACGTTTTACATCCAGTGGGCGGTCGAGGCGGGAGTCGATGTCATCGAGCATCCCCTTCCCCGGACCGACGAGACGATCCGGCTCATGGCCCAGAAGGGGACGGAGTCGGTTCCGACGCTCGTGCCCTATTCCTATATTTTCGATCAACAGGGCGGCTATTTCGGCTCGACCTCGCGCCGGTTCGCTTTCTCCAAAGAGGCCAACCTCGAGGTCCTGCGCAGGATGAAGCGGGCCGGAATCAAGATGGGGATCGGCACCGACCTGGTCACGAACTGGTTCCGTTATCTTCCCACCCCCTATATCACGGAACTCAAATATTTCGTCCAGGCGGGATACACGATTCCCGAAGCCTTGGTTGCCGCGACGAAGACAAACTCCGAAATCCTGGATATGGCCGATAAGCTGGGGACCTTGGAGCCGGGCAAGCTGGCTGATGTCGTTGTCATCGAAGGCAAGCCCGACGAAAACCTGGATGACCTGGCCAAAGTGGATATCGTCATCCGCGACGGCACCCTTGTGGTTAAAGGCGGCGAAGTCTGGTTCCCGCGCCACGTGCCCGTTGTTCCCCCTCAATCCAAGACAAGATAGAAGTTGGATTCATGTTAACTTCGATTGAGAAAAGATATTTTCTGAGAATCGTGCTTGTGGCGGGCGGGGCATTTCTATTCTGCCTTGGTGCGTTTTCGATGCTCAACCGGCCGTTGAGGATGACGTAGTCGACTCCGGAGCAATATTTCTGCGAATCCACATAGGATTTATCGGACAGGGCTTTGAGAAGTTCATTCAAGTACGGTTCTTTAAGAAGAAAAAGCTCCATCCGAACGCGACCTGCTATATCCGCTTGAACACGTTCTCCCCGGACGGGTCCGTCTGCTTGAGGGCCTTGACCTGGCCGTTCTCGAGGACGAACTCGAACATCACGTCCGAAAACGTCTTGATCCGGAATTTCAGCCCCTTATAGGGGATCAGGTCCTCTTCGGGCTGGCCTGCGAAGACCAGGCTCAGGGCGCCGCCCTCCTTCGCCACGACCTGGAACTTGATGCCCGTGGGGGTCTCATAGGTCCCGGCCAGCTTGGCGAGCATTTCGGGCCCGAGCTTGTCGGTCTTTCGCGTAAAGATCGCCTCGGCCTCGTCCAGGGACATGACGGCCTTGTCAATGTCGCCCTGGGGGTTCGTCCGGAAGTTGATCGAAAACTTGCCGTACTGCTCGTCGTCCGGCGTGTCGAAGCGGTCGTAGTGGACGTGGGTCATCGGGAGCTTGATCTTGTGGAAGTCGGTCTGGAGCAGGTCGCCTTCCAGGGTGATCTTCAGGACGCCGTAGGCGGGATGCTCGTATTCGGCCGCGTAGTCGGCGAGGGCATGGGAGGGTTTGGTGTTAGGCACCCTGTCCGCCCCGGCCTTGGCCCGGGCCTCGGTGCCCGCCTTCTTCCCCTTCAGCCGAAGCTCGAGTATCCGGGCGCTCCATGGGGTCTCGTCGAGGCCCACCAGGCGCTCATAAACGTTGTAGCTGATGAGGTTATACAGGCTGGAGCAATGGTCTCCGATGACGAAGACGATGATGCCGAGCTTCTCCTTGGGCATGAAGGAGATCTGGGAATGGAAGCCCGGAAGGTCCCCGCCGTGGAACGTGAGGAAGCGGCCCCGGTACGAGGCCGTTTCGCGTGCCATCCCGTAAGCCGAGTTCAGGATTTCCCAGAAGCCCAGCGTCTCCGCCATGGTGTTGGGGAGGGCAATGGCCGGTTCGAGGGTCGCCTTGAGCACGTCGGCCGGAAGGACCTGCTTTCCCTCGTACATCCCCTCGTTCATCAGGGCCGTCAGCCAGCGGGACATGTCCCGGATATTGGAGATGATTGCGCCGCAGGGCGCAACCCCCGCCATGTCCTCGTAATAAGGGATCTCATAGAGCTCAAAGCTGTCCCGTTTCTCGGTATAGGGGACGCCGCGGTCGGGCTGCTTGAGCATGTCGGTTACGGAAAAGACCGTGCTCGTCATGCCGAGGGG
>CAZSMW010000235.1:0-4428 GCA_964607985.1 uncultured Eubacteriales bacterium | reverse complement strand
GGCCTGCCGGGTGGAAAGGCCTCCGGGCTCGTGGTTCGATACCCCGGGCGCGAAAGCGGGATCGAGGGCATCCAGGTCGAAGGAGATATAGAGGGGGTTGGTGAACTTGAGGAACACGGGGTCGTGGATCTCTTTCATCTCGATCATCCGGACGCCGTGCTTCAAGGCCTTGGCCTTTTGGTCAGGCGTCGCCGCCCGGATCCCCACCTGGACCAGGTTTTGGGCGAGGCCGTCCTCCATGATCCTGGCGAAGGGGCAAGCGTGCGATAGGCGGTCCCCGTAGAGGTCCTCGTAGAGGTCGGGGTGGGCGTCGAAATGGAGGATATCGAGCGGCTTGAACTTCTTGGCGAAAGCTTTGATGATAGGATAGGTGATGGAATGGTCGCCCCCGAGGACGACGGGAACGGCGCCTTTGTCCAGGATCCCGGCCACGGCCTTCTCGGTCAAGGCGAAGGATTTGTCTACGTCCCCGGACGTGTCGACGTCGCCGAGATCGACAAGCACGGTCTCTTCCGCCAGGTTGACGCCGAGCTCGGTGTATTCGTTGTAGCACTTCCCCGTCGAGGCCTGCCGGATGGCCCGGGGGCCGCCTGCGGTCCCCCTGAGATACGAGGATTTCTCGTCGAAGGGCACGCCGAGGATGGCCATTTTGTAATCGGGATGTTCGTTGAGGGGCTTGAGGGCGCCGCCGAAGTCGGACATTTCGGACCTCCTTGCGTCGGGAATTATATAATAGGCTCTTCGTGAAAGCTAGTGGGTAAAACCAGGGTTAAACAGTGATCGCGTCCGCAAATTCATCGACGCCGACGGAAAACCAGTCAAATGACGCGGGGATGACATCGGGGCACTCTCGGGCCGAAGGCCCGGAGCACCCCGTTTCTTTTTGAGTGCTTTTGGACGGGCTTAAAAGTGGTAGCCCAGTCCGACGGCGAAGCCGACGGTCGTCTTTTTGTAGCTTTCCGAGTACGCGCCGAAGATGGGGGACCGCAGCGTTTTCTTGTCGTCCTTATAGAACGTATAGAGCCCGCCCAGGTCCAGGTCCAGCTTTCCCAGTTTCAGGCGTGCGCCGAGCGCCACGGCGTCGGCAGACAGTTCGAAGCCCAGGTCGGACTGGTAGTCTTCGCTGAGGCCGAACTGCGTGCGCAGATATCCCGCGCTGACGGTCAGCATGTCGCTCAGGTCGTACTCCGTCCCGACGCTCAGCTCATACGTGTTCTTATCGATGAGTTTCTCTTCGCCGTCCCAATTCACGTTCTTATCGAAGAACTGATTGAAGGACACCAGGGCGCGCCATTTGGGCGTCAGCACGTAGCTCGCGCCGAGCGACAGGATAGCCGGGATGTCCCTGTTTGTCTTCAGCCCGTCCGGGAACATGCCCGTATCGTCTTTGGCCGTTTTGTTCAGGAGCTCCAGTTTGGTTATGAATTCGTATTTAGCGCTGATGTTCAGCCCGTCGATCGGGCTCAGGTTCAGGCTCAGGATCGGTGTCAAGCCCGTTCCCGTCTGCTCCGCGTCTACGGTCATGTCGCCGACGGACCTGGCCAGGGCAGGCTGGCCGATCATCGTGAAGAACTGGGCCGCGGAGATCATCTGGGCGGTGGGGTTGATGTTCAACGGCGGGATGGAGGCGTTGATCTTGATATTCTTGATGTCGCCCTCATAAGTGTTCTTCGCCGAGATGTAGCGGATCCCGGCGGCGACGGAGATCGCGTCGCTCAGCGCATAGGAGGCGTTCGCCTGAAAGCCTAAAAAGATCGAGCTGCCCTTGAACACGATGTCTGAGGCATACTTGGTTGTGGGGATCCCCATGCTCGTGAGGAGCAAGGGGAGCAAGGCGATGGGTGTCTCGAATGACGGCAGCCCCCGGTTGTAATCGGCCGATCCGCCCCCGGCGTTGGGGCCGAAGCCGAGGGATAAGGCCAGGCGGTCCTTCTTGTAAACCGCGTAAACGTTCGGGAATAAGGGGACCGTGGTCTTGCCCGTGTATGTGTCATTATTGAGCCGCGGGAAGGCATTAGTGATTGTCTTTTCCTGGAAGATCGTCTGGTTGGACAGCGAGAAGTGCCAGCCGTTTGCGAGCTTGGTCAAGCCCGCCGGATTGTAATAAACGGCGTCGATGTCGGTGGATGGGTTGCGGGACAGGAGACGAAAGTACTGTGCGCTCTGGTTGGAGTTCGTCAGGATGCTCGGGAAGACCAGGGCGGCCCCGCAGAGAAGCAGGACTGAAAATGAAACCCACTTTTTCATTAATACCTCCTTGTTACGCGTCGACCGGACGCTTTTCTATAAAAGATACTTTTCATCCTATATTAAACCGCGCTTTTTTTCAACTCCCGGGGGGATTTCCCTTATGCAGCTAATATTTTGTTTATTATAAATGAGATACATGTCCAACGGCTCCCAACCTGTTGTTTATTTATTTAATGTGCACGAACCACAGCAGTTCCAAATTGTCCATTTACCCATCTTTTTCTATCCTAGGCCCACCCAATTTTCCTTTGTTTGTCAAGGACGGTCCAGGCTTCAAAAGATGCAAGCGATGTGTTTTCCGTATGGATTCACGAAAATCGGACGGCACGTCCGCCTCGGCCGCGAATTGAGGCCACCGGGAAACCACGTCCCCGACCTGTTCGATGATCTCCTGGGCGCCTTTGATTGAAAATTGCCCGGCCACCGTCAGCAAGTCGTTTCGGGTAAGATCATCCCGCTTCCCGTTTATGCTCATCTGGTGCCGATCCGTCCAGATGCCTGTGGGATTGTACGCCCAAACCACGTCAAAGGCGGGAGCCAGACTCCATTGACCGTTCCGATCCATTAGAAAAGCGATATTGCGCGTATGGTCATCCTGATTTCGGGACAAAACGTTAAACACCATGCGCCGGAACAGCTCCTGCATGGCGGGATGACCGAGGTTCAGTCGTTGAATGACCAGGAACGCTTGTTCGTAGCCGAATTCGCCTGCGGCGTTGAAATCGTAATGCCCGATCGCGCACAAAGACTGCATGTGAATCTTGGCGCCATCGCGGCGATCGAAACGCCGGGTCATGAAGTGCGCCCGCCCGTCCTCTTCCAACAAACGGCAATCGGTCATTTCAATCCCGGCCATGATCGCCATCCGATGATAGGCGTACTCCATTCGCCCGAATCCCTGCGGATCGCCCAACGCCCTGTCATTCACGCCGTCGAACTTGAGTATCCAGGGTTCGAAACCCGGAGGCGCCGAAACCTGACCGGACCGGACTTCTTCCGTCGCCGGATTCCAAGCGATCACCGCCTTGGCCCGGTTCCCACCCGCCGAAGTGCCGACGCGGATGATGGTGTGGAGCGCTTCCGCCTTGCTGCCCTTCAGGTTCACGGTCCAACTGGTTCGATGCCTCAGGATTTCGGCAGCCAATTGGGCGAGTTCCGAAATCTCTATGGGAATGGATTTTCTCTCTTGTGGACCGATTGCCGGCCTGAACTCCAATGCGCCCATGCCCCGGGCTCCCATATAGCAGAGCCGTTCCACCGGGGTGAAATTTTTCGAGGAACGCCCCTGTCGGGCGAGCCACGCATCGATAATCCGATTCCCGAAACGATCCGGCAAGGCATCGGCCAGAAATCCCGGAAGACCGAGGAATGTCTCGCGATTCAGATGGGGAAATGAAAATATGCCGCGACGCAAGGGCATCATCAGGGGAGCGATATCCAAACCCAGCCTCAGGAACTCGGAGTTATATTCGAATTCGCCGACACGACGATCATTGTTCCAGGCAACGGCGCCTATATCCCGTTCCCAAAGGCGGACGGTCGCTACATCCACTTTGCGGATACGCTTTGCCGCCATTCAACTCTCCTTTCCGCTTCGCTGATGCCCGGCGCCGGAAGCACGCATCCGCTCCCTTCCTTTGAGTTTTGCCAGTTGAACCGGACTCAACCCGGGCTCCGGTAGAAAGGCGTCCACGGCTTCCAGCTTTTTCAATACCCTGAGAATGCGAATGAGAACAGCTAGCGAACAGGCCCGCCCCGCCTCGAGATTCTGAAGGGTCCGCCTGGATACGCCTGCCTGAAGCGCCAGGCCGGCTTGGGTCATGTTCCGGTTGAGACGTTCGCGTTGCACGCGGCGCCCCAATTCATCCAACACAGCTTTATCGCTCATGTCTTCGAAGTTCATGGCCTGAGTCTGGCAGAAGAAAATGTATTTGTCAAGCATTTCGCGCAATTTATTGCGCTTTTAAGCACGATATTGCTAATTAAGCGCATTTTATTACGCTTATTATGATTAATTACAGTGGCAACGCCGATCATTGCGGCGATCGGAACGTCGGGTCATGAAGTGCGCCCGCCCGTCCTCTTCCAACAAACGGCACTCGGTCATTTCAATCCCGGCCATGATCGCCATCCGATGATAGGCGTACTCCATTCGCCCGAATCCCTGCGGATCGCCCA
>CAZSMW010000234.1:0-2547 GCA_964607985.1 uncultured Eubacteriales bacterium | reverse complement strand
TCATCCGTTTCGGCCAAAGCGAAGAGGGCGCTCTTCCTGAGGTCCATGTCCGGGTCGGACTTGACGACCTCTTTCAAAACGCGGACGGACTCCGCTCCGCCCTTGTCGCCGATGGCGAACAGCGCGTTCTTACGGGCCTTGACGTTCGGGTCTTTGAGGGCGATCTCCCTCAGTTTGGCGAAGGCCTCCGGCTCCTCGAAGTCCTGGAGCATGAAGACGATCTGGCTCATGAGCTTAGCGTTTTCGGTCTTGTCATAGAGGCCGATGAGAGTCTTGAGGGCCTCGGCGTCGCCCATGTTCTGAAGGGCGTAGAGAGCGGCCAGCTTGACGTCCTCGTCGCCGTCGGCCTCCATCGACTTGACGACGGCTTCGTACTCGGGCTTGCCGGTCTTGGCCAGATCGCGGCCGATCCGGACCATGTTCGTCCTGGCGTCATTGGCCCAGTCGCTCTTGGGATAGGCGTTGATGAACTCCTGGTAGCACTTGAAGACCGTTTCGAGGGAGTCATTAAGCTTTTCCATGGAATAGCATTTCCAGAACCGGGCGTCGTCGACCCAGGCGCTCGCCGAAAAGTTCCGGATGACGGCATCCATCGCTTTCAGGGCGTCGCCCCATTTTTCCTCGAGGACCAGGCCGTAGGCCTGCTTGTAAGCGATGGCGTCCTTTTCCTGCGGGTTCTCGGGAAGCCGTTTGGCCGCGAACGATGGAACGGCCGCCAGCAAAAGGCCCAGGATGATCATTGAACGAACGATTCTTGATTTCATGGTCTTTCTCCTTGTCTATCCTTAAATTATTGAAGGCTTCGCTTGCGGCGCGCGCCGGCCGCCCTTGCCGCCCGGCCCCATCTCGGCCAGGTTGATCTTAAACATGATCCCCCTGCTTTCCGCGCCCTGCTTGACGAACTCGACGGCCGAAAGGTCGTTGGCGGACTCGAGGTTGGCGATCTGGATGAGGATCGTCTCCAGGTCGGAAACGAGCTCGCGGAGGCGTTTCTGGGCAGGATCCTGGAGGTCGCTCATGAGGCCGGAGGCTTCGTTCACGAGCTCGCGCGAGAGCTGTTTCTGACGGGGGAGGTCCAGCCCGTAGGCATCCTGTGATTTCGGATCGTAGTTGACGAGGGCCAGAATGATGAGCTTGGACCGATCGATGTAGTCTCGGGCCCTGAGGACGGGCGCCGAGGCTTGCTGGACGCCGGAGGCCGTGAGGGCGGGAGGCTGTTGGACCTGCCGGACCGGAGGGGCCGGACGCGAAAGAACGGTCATCCCGATGAGGATACCGACCACGACGAGGGCGGTTGCGCCCGCCAATTGATACGCCCATTTCGGGAAGACGTTGAAGATCGCGAATGGACGTTCGCGGGCCGGACGTCCGGACGGCACGGGGCTCATCTCTTTGTCCAGGCGTTTCGAGAGCCGGTCCCAGTAGCCGTCCCAGAACGCGGGACCGGGGTCCGGCTGCTCCCTTTTGTCCAGGAGCTCAAGCGTCGCGGTCATGGCCTTGAATTCAGCGGCACACGAAACGCAGGACCCGAGGTGAGCGTTGAAGGAGGCTTTGTTCTCCTCCCCGAGCTCGCCGTAAAGGGCTTCGATCATCCGTTCGCGGTACTTATCGCAATCAATCATGGGAGGCCTCCGGATTCATATCCGCCCGATAGGGGATGAGTTCCGTCCGGAGCTTCCGGACCGCGCGAAAGAGATAGCTCTTGACGGAGCCGACGGTAAGATCCAGGCTCTCGGCGATCTCCTTGAGGGAGAGGTCCTCGTAATGCCGAAGCAGGAAGACCGCTTTCTCCTGATGGGAAACATTTCGGAGGGCTTTCTCGATCCTCTCCTGGAGGAGTCCCTGCTCGGCCGCGACTGCCGGATCCAAGGAGGTTTGAGGCTCGGTGATCTGTGGGTGGCTCCGAAATCCAGCTTCGAGCGCCTCGTCCGCCATCGGCTCGGGTGTCACGGCCCTCTTCCGCAGGTGGTCGATGGAGGCGTTGTAAGTAATCCGGTAGAGCCAGGCGCCGAGCCTGGCGTCCTGTTTGAACGTCTTGAACGATCGGAACACTCTCAAAAAAACCTCCTGGGAAACATCCTCGGCGTCGGCGGGATTGCCGAGCATGTCGAGGGCGAGAAAATAGACCTTCTTCTTGTGTGTTTCGACCAGTTCCCGGAACGCGGAACTGTCCCCGCGCGCAAGCCTTTGGATGAGCTCCTGTTCGTCCGTCACCATATAACTCCGGTTTCACACCCTATAGACGGGCCGGGAGGGGGATAGGTTGGCAAGAAATGAGGGGTCAGGTCTTAACATTTAACAAATTAATACAAACGCATTAAATAGTTTAACATCTGACTTTGAGCGGCCTGAAGCCGCCCTCACTCCCCCGGCCCCCCGGGGAACCAGTCCCGTCGGTTCCCCCCGTCGAAAAAGCCGACGGGTCCCCCCTCCGCTACGAGGGCTTGAGGACGGCATTCAGTGCCGTTCATACATTGTAACTTTTTTTAGTTCGTTCGTATTAGTTAAATGTTAAGACCTGACCCCTTATTTCAAGATGACTTCCCG
>CAZSMW010000233.1:0-4404 GCA_964607985.1 uncultured Eubacteriales bacterium | reverse complement strand
AAGGTCGGCGCGCTCCAGATCGATCTCCTTTCGATGCTCTACATGATCATTTTCATCGTCTTTTGCATCCCGGCTTCCTATGTGATCGACACATATGGTTTGAAAAAGGGGCTATGGATCGGAGCCGGCCTGACCGGCATTTTTGGACTTATGAAGGGCGTTTTCGCGTCCGACTACGCCATGGTCCTGATCGCCCAAGCGGGCCTGGCCGTTGCTCAGCCCTTCATCCTTAACGCCCTGACCAAGATCGGGGTGACCTGGTTCCCGCTCGGCGAGCGGGCGACCGCTGTGGGGCTCGGGACCCTGGCCCAATACGTCGGGATCATCGTGGCCATGGTGCTGACCCCGCACCTGATCGCGTCATTGGGGAATGGGGTCTTCGACCTGAAACCGATGCTCATGGTCTATGGAGTCGCCTCCTTAGCGGCAGCGGCAATCTTCCTGGTCCTCATGAGGGACCATCCCCCGACGCCGCCTTCGGCCTCGGAGGACGCCGGGCGCTCCAGGGTCTTTGAAGGCATGCGGTCCATTTTCAGGAACCGGGATATGCTTCTGATGCTGGGCATCTTTTTCCTCGGGCTGGGGATGTTCAACGCGATCAGCACTTGCATCGAGCAGGTCTGCCGCCGACTGACGATCGAGCAGGCGGGCCTGGTTGGGGGGATGATGCTCTTCGGCGGGATCGTCGGCGCCGCCATCCTGCCGGCCGTTTCCGACAAGGTCCGCAAAAGGAAGCCGGTCTTCGTCGTATGCACGATCGGGATGCTTCCGGGGATCATCGGGCTGGCCGTGTTTTCCGGTTATGTCCCGCTGCTTGTTTCGGGCTTTGTCTTCGGCTTCTTCATGATGAGCGCGGGCCCGATCGGGTTCCAGTATGGCGCGGAATTGAGCCGCCCCGCCCCGGAATCCACGGCCCAGGGGCTCCTTCTCCTGGCGGGCCAGATCTCCGGGATCCTTTTTGTCTTTGCCATCGACAAGGCCGGCATCGGCCTTTCGATGATGTCCTTCGTCGTCATGACCGCGGCCGTGATCTTCTTCAGCGTCGCCATGAGAGAATCCCCTGTGTTTCGAAGGGAGAAATCATGAGTCGACTTAGATATTCTGCTTTGATATTCAGTCTGCTCACGCTGACCATCGTCCTGCCGGTCGTCGCCCAGGAGAAGCCCGAGCAGGGGGACATCAAGCCAATCCTGCGAAACACCCTGATATTGCTCGAAAGGAAGTGACATTGGCAAGAAAACCGTCATTCAAACTTCCTCACACCCTCGTCCTGATCTACATCCTCGTCATCGGCGTCTATGCCCTGAGCCTTATCATCCCGTCCGGCGAGTTCAAGCGGACGGAGAAGACGTTTCAAGGCCAGACGCGGCTGATCACCGTCCCGGGGACTTACAGTATCATCCCCAAGCACCGCCTCGGGCCCCAGTGGCTGCTCATCGCCCCCATCCGCGGCTTCCAGGACGCCGCTCTTATCATCTTCCTGATTTTCATCTTCGGCGGGACGTTCGCCATCCTGGGAAAGACCGGGGCCATCGAGTCCGGGATCCATCGACTCTCTCGATACTTCGCGCGCAAGCCGGGGTCTCAGAAGATCGTCATTCCGGTCCTGATGATCGTCTTTTCCCTGGCCGGGGGAGTCTACGGCATGTCCGAGGAATCCATCCCGTTCGTTCTGATCTTCATCCCGCTGGCCCTCTCCCTCGGCTATGATTCCATTGTCGGGGTGTCCCTGCCGTTCGTGGGGGCGGCCGCGGGTTTCGCGGCGGCCTTTTTCAATCCTTTCACGGTCGGCATCGCCCAGGGTTTTTCCGACCTGCCGCTCTACTCGGGTCTGATCTATAGGCTCGTCCTCTGGGTGATCGCAACCGCCATCGTCATCGTCTTCGTCATGATCTATGCCGAAAGGATCCGGAAGGATCCGAAGAAAAGCCCGGTCTACGAGATCGACAGTCAGCGTGGTTACCTGCCCTCCGAGATCCAGGCGAAGAACGTCGTTTGGGGTCCGTCGCAGAAACTCGTCCTCCTGACCCTTTTCGGCGGCGTCTGCCTTCTTGTCTACGGCATCCTCGCCAAGGGTTGGTATATGGAAGAGATTGCAGCCCTGTTTCTGGCCATCGGGCTCGCGGCCGGTTTCATTGGAAAGATCAAGGCTTCCGACATGGCCAGGATCTTCGTCACGGGCGCCGGTGAACTGATGAACGTCACCTTGATCATCGCCGGCGGCCGGGCCATCCTGATCATCATGAAGGAGGCCGTGGTCCTCGATACGGTCCTCCAGGCGATGGCCGGAGCGATCGCGGTCGTCCCCGGCATCATCACGGCCCAGATGATGTTCCTCACCCAATGCGTCATCAACTTCTTCATCCACTCCGGGACGGGTCAGGCCGCCTTGACCATGCCGGTCATGGCTCCGCTCAGCGACCTCGTCGGGATCACCCGTCAGACGACCGTGCTGGCCTTCCAGCTCTGCGAGGTCATCAACCCGATCCTGCCGACCTCGGCCGTAACGATGGGCGTCCTGGGCGTCGCGAAGATCCCGTGGGAGAAATGGGCGAAGAGGTTCCTGCCCCTCATGCTTATCCTCGTCATCTTCAGCCTCCTCGCCCTCGTCCCGCCCATCTTGATGAAATGGGGGCCGTTCTAATACGAACGCATTAATTAGTTTGACTTCTGACTTTAAGCGGCCTGAAGCTGCCCTCAATCCCCCGGCCCCCGGGGAACCAGTCCCGTCGGTTCCCCCCGTCGAAAAAGCCGACGGGTCCCCCCTCCGCTACGGGGGCTTGAGAGCGGCATTCAGTGCCGTTCATGCTTTGTAACTTTTTTTATTGCGTTCGTATTAGTAGGGGCCTTTGTTATAAGATTGATAGGGGAGAGGCCGTCATGAGAAAACATTCAGCAATATCTGTTTTGTTCCTACTGTTGGCGTCAACGGCGATTCCGGCCCTGCCGCAGGAGGGGTTGATTCCGGCCTTCAAATTCGAGCCGTGCACCATCCAACTCTCTCGCCCGGCCCAGCCTCTGACCACCTTCGACAAGGTCGGCCGGAAGTTCGCCGTTCTCGGATTCGAGAGCGGTTCCTTCGAAGCCTGGGCCTATCCGCTCAAGCTCTTCCGCAACTTCGAGTTCTCGTTCCTTATAGGTTCGAGCACGACGCCCGTCCAAGGTCGGGATATCGTCCGCTTCATCGATGTCACGCCCGCGCGGACAACGCTGACGTACGCGTACCAGTCGTTCACGGTCAAAGCGCACTATATCACCGCGGTCGATGAGCCTGGGGCGTTCATCCTCCTCGAGGTCGATTCCACCGAGCCCCTGACCATCGTCTGCGGTTTTCTTCCCGTCCTCCAGCCGATGTGGCCGGCCGGTCTCGGCGGCCAATATGCTTATTGGGATGACGAGCTCAAAGCCTATCTCATATCCGAGCCGACACGGAGGAACCACGGTTTTATCGGGTCGCCGGCGGCCCGGGGGATCTCCTATACTCCGGCGCACATGCTTTCCGACGTTCCCAACCAGTTCAAGATCGACGTGGAGAAGCCGCGGACCGTCCAAGGGAAATACCTGCCCATCATCATGACCGGAGGAAAGGGAACCCGCGAGGACGTCAAGCAGACTTATCAAAGGCTCGCCGCTTCTCCGGAAGCATTTTGCCGAGCCGCAGAAAAACACTACAGAGAACTCATCGCGGCGACGCTCCGCGTCAAGACGCCGAACAAAGACCTGGACCTGGCTTTCGCCTGGGCCAAGATCGCCTACGATAACCTCCTCGTCGACAATCCTGATTTGGGCAAAGGGCTTGTAGCCGGGCTCGGTCCGTCGGGAACGGGTGGCCGGCCGGGGTTCGGCTGGTTCTTTGGGAGCGACGCCTACCTCAATTCGTTGAGCCTCAACAGCATGGGTTATTATGCGGCCTCGAGAGACGCCTTGGCCTTCACACAAAAGTGGCAGCGCGGGGACGGCAAGATGGCCCATGAGCTGTCCCAAGCCGCCGGCACCCTCAACTGGTGGAAGGATTATCCATACGGTTACATTCACGGCGATACGACCCCCTATTACATTGTTGCCGTGGACGATTACTACTCGATGACCGGCGATATCGAGTTCGTCAGGAAGAGCTGGCCATCGCTCAAAAAAGCCTATGCCTGGTGCCTGACCACGGACGATGACGATGATGGCCTTATGGACAACAGCAAGGCCGGACTTGGCGCCCTCGAGTTCGGCGCCCTGACGGGAATCAGGACCGACATCTACCTTGCCGCCGTCTGGGTCAAGGCGTGCGAAGGAATCCAGCGCCTGGCGGCGGATATGGGCGACCCTGACTTGGTCAAGAGGGCAAAGGAAGACCATGCGCGTGCCTTGGACGCCTTCAGAGAAAAATTTTGGGACGAGGGGAACGGACAGTAT
>CAZSMW010000232.1:0-4811 GCA_964607985.1 uncultured Eubacteriales bacterium | reverse complement strand
CCCCGCCCCCCGGAGCCATCACCTATCACTATCACTATCATTATCTCTATCCCCTATCACTCATCACTTATCACCTCTTCCATCCCTCTTCATCATAACCTTCTTCCGTTGCGTCTTTCTGTCCTAGAACTAGGACAGATCGAAGGGCAGAGAGCGTCAGCCACAGGCCCTGATGCCCCGAAGACCCAATCACCCCCAGCGGGATGTACGCAACAGATATTCACGTCAACCACGTGGCATACTTGCCAGGCATATTGAGGTGGGGGTCAGTCCCCACCAGGCTGTGAACTTGTCCATATGAGTAGTGACATTACGGGGCTTTATGTTATTTGAGCCAGGCCTGATAGGACGCACATCGGGACCGGCTGAATGGTCACCTCCACGTCCGCTTTCTGGTGGCCGAGGGCGGGACGGACGAGCCGTAGATTGCCGGGAAGGGCGTCAAGCGAGGCCATTTCCGTTCGTGGTTGCACGAACTCGGCATCCCCCGTGTGATGGGCAGGGAGTAGGGTACGTGCGTGGATTCTAGAAGCAAAAAGGGCCTCTACGTGGGATTTGTGACAAAAGAGGATGGTGCGTTCGGTAGATGGCAAAGCTGACGTTTGTGACGGAGAAGCCTCTGCTGTCTCAAGTCTTCGGCAGGTTGCGCTCATCGCGGCCGAGAAGACCGGGGGGTACGACTAGCGGGGGGAGACGGTCCGCCTTCATCTGGGCAATTTCTCAACTCTGCGGACCGGTCATCAGGGGAAAAGTACCTCTCTCTGCGTGTTTTATAGTCCTTGACTAGGGCCCGGGGCCTGCGATATCATCATTTCCTGATGGGAGGCATCAGTTCCGAGCCTTATGACCGGCGGATGTGCGCGCCGCGAAAAAGGAATTTCCTATACCGCCGCCCGCGAGTTCAGCGTCCATCCCAACCAGATCCGGCTGTGGCGGAACCATTTGATGGAGCAGCTGCCCAAACTTATTTCCACTCGCCGGCCGCAACAGGAAAAAGCCCGGGAGGAGCTGGAAGCGGAACTGTTTCTGCAGATCGGCCAGCTCAAGATGGAAATCGAGTGGCTTAAAAAAGATTACAGACGCTCCGGTCACGATGAAACGGGCTAAGGTAGAAAAAGAGACGGCGGTGATATCTATTGTCCGACGTTCTATTATCAACCTGAGGATGAGAACCCCTATAGCCTGGCGCTCATGCGGCTGATCGATAAACAGTTTACCAAACGGCCATTCTATGGAGTGTCCGGATGACGGCGAGCTTTTGGGCGATGGGCTCGGGAAAGCTGGCCAGAGCGCGGATCCGAAGGTTCTTCCCTCTGGAGCAGAGAGAGAAAAAACTGACCGAGATCATTGAAGGCCAGACTCATGAGTGATTCTTTAAAAAGGTCCGTGATCGTGCTTGCCATCACCGTCGGAGGACTGGCGATCGGCGGCGCCTTATATGGGCTCCAGGGTCATGCTCTCATACGATCGATCTATGAAGGGCGGTCCTGGGGAGCTTTGAACCGCCTCATTTCCGGCCAGGCAAAGTATGGGCTCGACACCTATTATCAAAAGGGTGACCGATACATCATCTGGTATTCCGTCCTGATTTTTCTTGTTGTTCTTTTTGCCCAGCCTCTGGCGCAGATATTTCGCGCCTGGAGCCATCATGTCGCCCTTTCGCCCCGAAAGCTCTTTGGCGGGATGGCCGTCCTTCTCGGAGCCTGGTTTCTCTTCTCGGCCCTATTTGACCAACCGGCCATGTATAATCTGAGTGCAGATTACTGGGAGCACGCCGCCGTTATCAAAGAATGGTCGTCGGACATCTGGTCGCCCCAGGACCCTTTCTTATCCCTCGATTCTCCTTCCATAAGATTTATCCCGAGTTATTTTGTGGTCGCCGCCATCGCGGGGATTTTTCATCTCACCGCGTTTCAGGCCCTGGGACTTGGAGGCCTGCTGAATCTCGGCCTGCTTCTTGCGGGCATTTATCTTTTTACGAAAGCTTATTTCAAATCAGAATGGGCTCCTGTCTGGGGGTTGGTGATCCTGCTGACTTCCTGGGGAACGGGCGATCTTCGCTCGGGGTTCTACCAATTGCGGTGTCTTTTCTTCGTTGTCTCCTATCCGTCGATCTTCGTCCTCGCTCTCGCCCTTATCACGCTATGGTTGGCGGTCAAAATCCTGCGGCGGGAGTTCACGTCCCGTTGGGGATATTTTGCGCTGGCCCTCTTGACGCCTGTGATGTTAATTTCACATATCACATTTGGCGCCTTTGCCCTCATCTCGGTTTGTCTCTTGTCAATCTTCGAACCCGACATCGCCAGGTCCCTCCGCTTCAAGGTCCTGCTGAGTGTGGGTTCAGGAATCTTCCTGTCGCTTCTTTGGCCGTATTTTTCAGTTGGACGCATGATCTTGAAACTATTATCCTATCAAAAGAACTGGGGCAAGCTGCCCACATCCTACTATCATCTCCAGGGGGTCCTGAAAATCCTGGGTCCGGCCGTGCTCGGGATTCCGGCCGTATTCTATGCCGCTTACAAAAGGAAGAACGGCTTTCTCATCTCCGGTTTTCTGACCATGGTTTTGCTTTTGGCGGTGGGGGTTATTTTTTCGGTCCTAACGGGTGAACGGTTCCTCCTCTTTGCCGTGTTCTTTCTCCATTTGGCCTTGATCTGGGCCATCCTCGAGGGCGAAGCCTCGCCACCGCAGCCGTCCCGTTCATCAACAAACCGGAGGTTCCTTCAGAAAGGGCTTCATTCTCTCCTGGCCCTTTTCTTCGGATGGAACATCACGGTGGCGATCTTTGAGTTCACGGGTCTCCCCGTCCAGCTTATCCCTAAAGTGCCGTATCATTTTTCTTGGTCGGCGGAGTCCCATCGAGTGATTTCCGACCTGCAGCGCTTGGCTCCTTTCATCCCCGAGAATGCCGTCGTCATGGCCCCGAACAGTATCTCCGAACTTCTCCCGGCATTTTCCGGAAAGGTGGTCGTGGCCCACATGGGGGGCTTTTTCATGTCTTCTGAAGAAAGGAACCGCCGCTATGCGGATAACAAAAAGGTCTACTCGGCCGGGACCTCCCCGCTCGAAAGAAAGAAACTGTTGGAGCGCTATGGAGTAAGCTATCTTTTGTTTGACCGGGAGCGCACATCGCCCGGATTAATGAATGAATTGATCAAGCTCGGTAAACCCGTCGGAGGGACGCTGAAGCTGCTGCTTATCGAGCTCTCGTGAGATTCATCCACGTCCTGATAGGGCACGAAACCAAACCCGAGCTTTATTAATTTCCTATGCGGTTGGGACCTTATCCCTTAAAAATGCTCCAGACATAATGTGAGTTTTTTGGCAAAATCTCTAGAGAGGAGGTTTTGCGGATGAAGAAGTCGAAGTTCACGGAAGAGCAGATCGTCTTTGCCCTGCGGCAGGCGGAGTCTGGCACACGGGTAGCTGAGGTCTGCCGAAAGATGGGCATCGCGGAGCAGACCTTTTTCCGGTGGAAGAAGAAGTACGCGGGACTGGGCGTCGCGGAGCTCCGTCGCTTAAGGCAGCTCGAGGAGGAGAACCGGCAGCTCAAGCGCCTGGTGGCGGGCCTGACGCTCGACAAGCAGATGTTGCAGTATGTCCTCTCAAAAAAATTCTGAAGCTAGTCCAGATGCGGGAGCGAGTGGTCGATACCGAGGAAGCCTATTGGGTGAGCGAACGGCGGGACTGCGGGATCATCGGGATCTACCGCTCATTGCATCGGTATCGCTCGCATCGCGGAGACGACCGGGCCCTGCGGCTGCGGATCGTGGAGATCGCGGAGACGCGGGTTCGGTACGGCTATCGGCGAGTCCATGTCCTGCTTCGGCGCGAGGGTCGGCGCGTCAATCATAAGCGGATATACAGGATTTACTGCCAGGAGGGACTGAACCTCCGGCGGAAGCGCCCTCGCCGGCATGTCACCGGAAGCCGGCGGATGGCGCGACCGGAACTCCAGCGTTCCAATGCCTGCTGGAGCATGGATTTTGTGGTCGACAGCCTCTTTAATGGCCATCGGTTCCGGGCCTTAGCGATAGTCGATAATTATAGTCGGGAGTGCCTGGCCATCGAGGCCGGCCAAAGCATGACGGGCGCAGAAGTCGCCGCGGTCATCGAGCGGCTGGTGAAGGAGCGGGGTGCTCCGGAGCGCATTCAATGCGATAATGGGAGCGAATTTATCTCAAGAGCATTGGATAAACGGGCTTACGAAAATGGGGTTGCGATGGACTTCTCGAGGCCCGATAAACCTATGGATAACGCGAAGATCGAGTCGTTCAGCGGCGCATTCCGGGATGAATGCTTGAACGTCAATTGGTTCTTAACGATGGACGACGCCCGAGAGGAGAGGTCCAGTTGATTTCCGGCGCTTTTGAGCTTCTCGCCAGCTTTTTGACCCGCCATGAGCAACCCCTGACTTCATTTAACATCTCATGAGCCAAGATTTATGCTCTCTGAGGTTGACCGGAGGGGAAAATTGTCAAGAAGACGTTCGCTCGGCGGGCACAGTCAAAAAGGAGATTTTTATCTTCCTGTAGGGTGGAAATCATTTGACATGAAATAACCGGAAAACATATGATATTTACGCTTTCAGTCGGTATCTCTGATGTTTGCAAAGACGTTGCTGTGGCTCTTTATCGGATTTTCCGCCCTGCTCTGGCTTCTCACATTCGGTTATCTCCTGATTCTCAGGGGGCTAGCGGTTATCAAGCGTCGTGTCAATCATGAGAAGACGGATCTCCCTAAAATAGCGGTCATCATTCCCACTCTTAACGAAGAAGCCGGGATTTTGCAAAAGATCGAAGATATGACCC
>CAZSMW010000231.1:0-8458 GCA_964607985.1 uncultured Eubacteriales bacterium | reverse complement strand
TCCTGGCCTCCTTCCTGACCAAGCGCGGGAAGGGGCGTTTCTCCTACTGAGAGGTCCCGCCGGAAGCGGTTGGGCCCAAAGGGGGAGCTTTTAGGGAAGCCGGATGGCCGTTCGGGCAGGCACGGTCTTTCCTTTCCAGGATACGGCCTTGTCCTCAAGGTTGGCGGCCAAGGTGATGTCACCCGCTAGGCCCCCTTTGGATTCGATGAGATAGAGGCCGTTTCCAAGAAGACCCCGGATGCGCGCTTTTCCGCCGCATCCCCAGGGTTGTTTCCAGCAGGGCTTTCCCATGTTCGTCGACAAGCGACAGGTCGTCGCTCGCGATGATCATGTTGTCCATCGCGCCTGCCGCCAAGGCGAAAAGCTGCTGTTCGTTTCCGGAGAGTCCGATGTCCGACGACCGGAGAAGGATGCAGTCGGGGTCGTTCAGCCATAGCCGTCCATGCATGAACTGGCGCATGACGGCGTTCCGCAGGGCGAAGAAAGCGTTCGGTCCCTGGAAGGCAGACGGCTTCGTTTTCCAGTAAGGGGCCGTATCCTCGCCGATCCTCATCCCGTCCACAAGTCCGGCCGACGGGAGGAGCGGAGCGCCGCAGCCGAGAACGAAGCCGCGGTCGACGGCCTGCCGGACCGTTTCCAGGCCTTCCCGGTAAGCCCTTATGGGAGTGACGTTCCGGGCCCTGACTCCGGGGATGGCGGCGGCAAAGAGAAAGTCTATCTTGAAGTATTCAAACCCGGCCTTCTTCTGCGCGGCGAATGTATCGTAAAGCCACTTTTTCGCTTCGGCATGGGTCGTGTCCAGGGCATAGATCGCCTTGCCCCAAGCCCGGTAGGCGACTTTGGGGAGGCCGTTCTCGGACACCATCCAATCCGAGTGCTTCCGGAAAAGGTCGGAGGTCTCGGCCGCGCTGAACGGGGCCGTCCATATCCCGGCCTTGAAACCCTTCGAGCGAATAGCCCGGGCCATCTCCTCCAGCTTGGGATAGCCCGCCCGGCCTTTGTCCCAGTCGCCGATGTCCTCCTCGTAACCGTCATCGATCTGGAAGACATCGAAGGGAAAAGCCGGGTTCCGGCCGGCGATGTCCAGGTTTTTGAGGACGTCCGTCCAAGTGAGCTTCCCGAAATATTGGTACCAGCTGCACCAGCCCACGGGGTTCCAGGGATTGAGCGCCACGGAGTTGGCCGAGCCGGCGAGAACGCCGTATTCCTCGAGGAGGTCTTCCACCCGCTTCCCCACAAGGACGACGAGAGGCTCAAGCTCCGTCCCATCGCCGAGGTCCGCGCCGAAATACTCGAGATAGCCGACGATCTCATCGCCTTCGACGGCGAAGAAAGGATGGGCGTCGCGCGAGGTCAGAAAGCCGAGGACGGACCCGTCCCAGCCCGCGAAGTAGTCACTGATCAGGGTGCGGCGAAAATCCTCCGGGATGGGAGAAAAAAGGTAGCCTCTTTCACTCTGACGGATCTCTTCGAACTCAGAAAAGCGCTCCCCCCTGGAAACTTTCTGCATCGGTCCCCAGGACTGCCAATTGTTCATCAGGAAAATCTCCGGGGCCTTTGTCCGAAGGACTTCGATCCGGCCCGGCTTCCCGGAAATCCTTCCGGTCAAGCGATAGCCGGCATCCTGCCGGGCGATCTCATAGTCGATACGGCAGGTTCCGAAGTCTATGCGACCAGCCCCGGGGGCCGGGGCTTTTCCGAAGATCTTCATGATTTCTCCTCCGTTCCGGACCCTCATTGTATAGGACGCAGGCCAAAGAAAAAAGACGGGCGGGTGGAAAATCTCCCGAAAACATGGTAAATTCGATGCGCATCAACGGAAAGAGCGTGGGCGGTTAGCTCAGTTGGGAGAGCGCGGCGTTCGCAACGCTGAGGCCGGGAGTTCGAGTCTCCTACCGTCCACCAAATCTTCAATTTCTGGTATAATAGGCGCGTGACGAACGAGATTTTGGTTCTGGCTGGGACGGCGGCCTCGATCGGTTTCATCCACACCGTCATCGGGCCCGACCACTACCTCCCGTTCATTGTCATGGCCCGGGCAAGGCGATGGCCCCTTTCGAAAACTCTTGTCATCTCTTTCCTCTGCGGACTGGGACATGTCCTGAGCTCGGTCGTCCTCGGCTTTCTGGGCATCGGCTTGGGGATCGCGGTGACGAAACTCAATGGAGTGGAGTCCTTCCGAGGGAGCTTGGCGGCCTGGCTCCTCATCGGTTTTGGGCTGGCCTACTTTGTCTGGGGACTGCGCCGGGCTTTGAAGAACAAGCCGCACAAGCACGTCCATGCCCATTCTCCGTCAGTGGCCCATGACCATCCCCACGCGCACAACGAAGGTCACGTCCATGTCCATGACGGCGCGGGCAAGGCCAATATCACGCCCTGGATCCTCTTCACCATTTTCGTCTTCGGACCTTGTGAGCCCCTGATCCCGCTGGTCATGTATCCGGCCGCCCGGCACAATACCGGCGGCGTCATCCTCGTGACAGCGGCCTTCGGGCTGGCGACCATCCTGACCATGCTTGCCATCATCTCGCTCGCTTCCTGGGGCGTGAGCTTCGTCCGCCTCGGCCGCCTCGAACGGTATTCCCACGCCCTTGCCGGGGCCATGATCTTCGTTTCGGGATTGGCCGTACAGTTCCTGGGCCTTTAAGATCACCGCCGGGACGGCATCATGAATTTCATCGCCGACTGCATGTTGGGGAAGCTGGCCCGATGGCTGAGGACGCTCGGCTTCGACGTCCTCTATTCTTCGAAGACCGGAGACGATGAGCTTCTGAACATCGCCAGGCGGGAAGTCCGGACCCTTCTCACACGGGACACGCGGCTCCTTGAGCGGGCCAAGGCGGTCCCGTCCCTGTTGATCACGAGCGAGAAATGGGACGAGCAGGTCATCCAGGTCCTCTCGGCGTTCGATCTCAAGGACGAGGTCAGGGCCTTCTCCCGGTGCCTTGAGTGCAACCGGATGGTTAAGCCCCTAGCCAAGGAAAAAGCGAGAAACCTGGTCGCGCCGTTCGTCCTGGAGCACGCCCGGGCCTTCGCTCTTTGCCCGGACTGCGGCCGCGTTTTCTGGAAGGGCACGCACTTCGACGACATGCGTTCGAAGATCGATACCCTCCTGAACAGACTTCATACCTAAGCAGAACGCCTGTCATCCCCCCAGCGCCCAAGGGTCCACCGATCCCATCGAGGACGGGAAGTTCGGAGCGCCTCGGCTTTAGGTCCGCAAACCGACAAGCCGGTCCGCGAAAAAGTCCGTTTGCCCGCGACTAACTTTTTCTTCTTCCGTTCCTTGAAGACGATGTCGAACATCGTCCCGCCTTTCCTTTTGAGGTCGATCGTCCCTTTGAGCTGGCCGACGAGGAGGGTGACGAGCTGCATGCCCAGCGATTCGGTGTTCCTGAAGTCGAGGTCCTTTGGGAACCCGACCCCGTTGTCCGAAATGACGAAACGATATTCGTCTTTCCCCGGAGGGTGGAGCTTGTTGCCGACCCCTGTCAAAAGTGATTGAGCGTCCGGCCGTTCGAGACTATAATGGCGTTTCACGCGGCTGAGGCCGCTCCTTTCGAGGGAGGCTTAACATGAAACGACCGTTCGTCTTGATCGTGATCGTCCTGCTGGCCCTGCCCTTATGCGCGGGCCCCGACCCCAAGGGTTACCTTTTCATCGTGGGCGGGGGAGATTGGCCGGAGGGGATGGTGAAACGGTTCGTGGACCTTGCCGGCGGCTTCAATACCGGAAAGATCGTCATCCTTCCCATGGCCAGCAGCGTTCCCGAGGAATCGGCGGCCGAGGAGGCCGCTGACTTCAAGAAGCTCGGCGCCAAGACGATCGAGGTTCACATCCTGACCCGCGAGCAGGCCCTCAAGCCGGAGAGCGCGAAGCTCCTCGACGGCGCCGGGGGCGTCTTCTTCTCAGGCGGCGACCAGTCGCGTTTAACCGGCGTCCTCCTGGACACGCCCGTTCACAAAAAGCTTCTTGAGCTCTTTGAGCAGGGATGCATCATCGGAGGAACGAGCGCAGGCGCGGCCGTGATGAGCGTGGTCATGATTACGGGCGATGAAGTCCGCAAGGTCGAAGCCGGCCGCGAGTTTGAGACGCTCCAGGCCCTGAACGTTCTCACGACACGCGGTTTCGGTTTCGTCAAGAGGGCCATCATCGATCAGCACTTCGTCACGCGGAAGCGGCATAACCGGCTGATCAGCCTCCTGGCCGAGCACCCGGAGCTCCTGGGGGTGGCCATCGACGAATCGACGACCATCCTGGTCAAGCCCGACGAGACCTTCGAGGTCATCGGCGCCAAGCAGGTCATCGTCTACGATCCTGCCGGGGCCAAGTTCAAGATCCTTCCCAACCAAAACATCCGCTTCACCAACCTCATCATGCACGCCCTGACCGACGGCGACGAGTTCGATTTGAAAACGCGCGAAGTCAAGAAGTAACCAATCCGGCGAGACTCCCGTATATAAGGACGAGTCGTTTTGCGAAAAAGGAGCCCAACCATGACGAGAACCCAAGGCCTGTTCCGGTTGTCCGTTCTCGCCTTTATGGCTTCAGCCGTGATCTGTGCCGTCACGGCCCCGTCCGTCTTCTCAGCCGGCACGAACCCTCAGGAAGCTCCGAAAAAGCCGGCCGCCGCCGGTTTCGTTCTCTCCGCCGCCCCCTCTAAAGTCAAGATCGACGGCGTCCTAGACGAAGAGGCATGGCAAAAGGCCGCGGTCATGAAGCTCCTTTACGAGTGGACGCCCGGTGACAACGTTCCTCCGCCCGTCGATACGGACTGCCTCGTGACGTATGACCGGGACAAGTTCTATATCGCCTTCCGATGCTTCGACCCGGAACCGAAAAAGATCCGGGCCCACCTCATGGACCGGGACGCCACGGACACCCTCATCCAGGATGATCACATCAGCGTCATCATCGATCCCTTCAACGACGAGCGGCGCGGCTTCCAGTTTCGGGTGAATCCGTTGGGCGTCCAGGCGGACGCCAACTTCAGCGAGTCGGAGGGTTACGAGGATTTCTCGTGGGACGCCATTTGGAACGCGGCCGGGAAGATCACGGACTGGGGATACGCCATTGAGATCGCCATTCCCTTCAATCAGCTCCGGTTCCCGAAGGGGACAGCCTCACAGACGTGGGGGATCTCGGCCGAGCGCTCCTGGCCGCGCAATGTCCGCCACCGGATGACCTCCCACCGGAGGGACCGGGACGTCGCCTGCCTCCTTTGCCAGTTCAACAAGCTCACCGGAATCCAGGGCATCACCCCGGGCCGCAACCTCGAATTCGACCCGACGCTGACAGCCAACCGCACGGACGTCCGGAACGATTTCCCGGCCGGGCCCATGGAGGCGGGCAAGATCAAGGCGGAGCCGGGCATCACCGCCCGCTGGGGGGTCACACCCAACCTCATCCTCAACGCGACGGTTAACCCCGATTTTTCCCAAATCGAGGCTGACGTCGCCCAGCTCGACGTGAACACGCGTTTCGCGCTTTTTTATCCGGAGAAGCGCCCCTTTTTCCTGGAAGGCGGGGACTTCTTCCTGACGCCCCTCCAAGCCGTCTTCACCCGGACCGTCGCCGATCCTGCCGGCGGAGTCAAGATGACAGGCAAGATCGGCCGGAGCGCGATCGGGTTCTTCGGCGCCTATGACCGGACCAACAATCTGATCTTCCCTTCGAACCAGGGTTCGGCTTCGGACTCGTTGGACCAGGACGTCGCGAGCGGGGTTTTCCGCTACCGGCGCGACGTCGGCCGGAATTCGACTATCGGAGTGCTCTATACGGGACGGGCGGCCGAGGATTATTACAACCACGTCCTGGGCTTTGACGGGTTCCTCCAGCTGTCCCGGACCAAGGCCTTTTATTTTCAGTATCTTCATACGGAGACCGAATATCCGCTGACCCTCGCCCGGCGTTACGGCCAGCCTGAGAAGCCTTTCGGCGGGAACGGTGCGACGATCGGTTTGCGGCACTTCAGCCGCGACTGGGTCTACACTCTTGGCCTGAACGCCCTGAGCGCCAACTTCCGGGCCGACTATGGGTTCGTCCCCCAGGTCGATTTTCGTCAGGTTCAGGCGATCGCAGCCCGCCTTTTTTGGGGGAAGCCGAACGGCTGGTTCACCAGGATCCAACTCGGCTTTCAAGGATACCGGACCGAGAGCATCAAGGGGCAGATCACGAACCAGTTGATCGGCTTCGTCGCGACGTACCAAGGCCCTTACCAATCCACCCTCCAAATCCTCGCAGGACCCTCCAAGGAATATTACGAGGGAAGGCTTTATAACTTGGCCAGGCTCCAGATGGGGGCGGAGATGAAACCGTTCTCCGGCGCCGTCCTCCAGCTCGCTGGCCGGTTCGGAGACGTCATCGATTACGCGAATTCCCGAAAGGCGAACGTCATCAACATCACGCCTGCCCTCGAGTATAACTTCAGCCGGCATTTCAACTTCAACCTGGCCCACGTTTTCGAGCGATTGAGCTTCGGCGGACGGAAGATCTACACGGCCAACCTCGTCCAGGGGAAACTCGTCTATAACTTCAACGTCCGGACCTTCATCCGGGCCATCGTCCAGTATCAGAACCTGGTCCGGGACCCGGAGCTCTACGGGTTCCCGGTCGGGAAGACGTCGGACTCTGTCTTCACCCAGTTCCTCTTTTCTTACAAGATCAACCCCCAGACCGTCCTCTTCGTCGGCTACTCGGACAACTACCTGGGAATGGATCGGATCGATATCGCCCGCGCCGACCGGACGTTCTTCATCAAGCTCGGCTACGCCTGGACGCAGTGATTTCTCCGGTCCTTCGGGCAACCTTTTCCCTTCTTTGGGCATCCCTATATTGTGAGGAAGGAAATTCAGGTGTTTGCTCAGGCTTTAACTCTGGCGCTCAGGGGGCAAATCGGGGATAATAATCTCCGCTCCGACCACGAGCGGTTTGCCGGAGCCTGGACCATGGTGCCCGAAGACCAAATCGTTAAAAGCAAGGACACGGCCGTACTTGAACGCCTCCTGGAAAGGAGCCGGTCCGGAGACGACCGGGCGATGGAATCCATCTACGAGATGTTCAAGACCCGGGTCTTCCAACTGGCCTACCGCCACACCTACAATCCGGTCATCGCCGAGGACCTCATGCAGGAAGTCTTCCTCAAGGTCTTCACCCACCTAGGGGAGGTCAAGGCCGCCGAGACCTTCCCGGCTTGGATCTATCGCGTCGCCCTCAATACCTGCTACAGCTATTTGAGGGGAAAGAAGTTGAGGTCGGAGAGGACGGTCCCCCTGAGCGAGATCGAGGGAAAGTTGGACGAGGCCGTCTATGACACCCACGAGAAGGAGATCGGGAAGCCCATCGATGACGCGATCCAGGTCCTTCCCGCCAGGCTCAGGAGCGTCTTCGTCCTCCACGACGTCGAGGGTTTCAAGCATGGCGAAATCGCCCGGCTGCTCGGCTGCTCGGTGGGGACATCGAAGTCCCAGCTTTTCAAGGCCCGGCTGAAGGTCCGGGATGCCCTGAAAGACAGGGGCGTTTTATAATGGAGAACGAACCATGAACTGCGCAAAAGCCGCCAGGTGGACCAGCGAATACGCGGACGGCGCCCTCGACGCCGGCAAGTCCGCCCGCCTCGAACGACATCTCGAATCCTGTCAGGCCTGCCGGGAGCTCCTCCGGGATTTTCGGGCCATGGCCAGGGACGCTCGGGGGCTCGACGCCCCGGCGGTTCCGAATCAGGCTTGGACGAGGATCCGCGCCCGTCTCCGGGACGGCGCGGCGGTCCCGCTCCGGGACAAGCTGCCTGCATTCGCAGCTTCGCCGCTCGGCAGCCGGCGGCTCGCCTTCGCGGCCGCCTTGCTGGCCCTGACGGTCATTGCCGCGGGGGCCCTTTTCTTCAGCTTGCGGAAGGGGAGGGACCTCGTCGTTTCGGGGCCCGATCAACAGGAACAGCGCACGCTCGCCAAGCTGGACGAGGCCGAGCGCTATTACGAGCTGGCCGTCAAGTCCCTGGGCGAGGCCCTGGCCGGAGACAAAGGCAGGCGGTCGCCCGAAGTGGCCGAGATGTTCGAAAAGAACCTCGAGGTCATCGACGCCATGATCCAGGCCTGTCGTCAGGCCGTCCGAAGCGAGCCGGATAACGTCCAGGCCCGGGACTACCTTTTGGCCGCTTATAAAGAGAAGATCGTCCTCATGGGCGACCTTCTGGACATGAACAGGAAGAGCCTCCCGAAGGAAAAACTCGGGGTGGCCTTGTAACGAGTGAGATACGACATGAGGAGGTCGAGCATGAAAAATTCCCACGGACCCAAGGCATCGATCGTTTTGGCGAGCCTGTGGCTCGGTTTCGTTTTTTTATCCACCGAGGCCCTGGCCAGGGATAAACACGAGGAAAAGTTCGAAAAGACCGAAGCTCTGGCCAAGGACGGCAAGGTTTATTTGAACAACATCTCCGGGGACATCGAGATCAGGACCT
>CAZSMW010000230.1:0-8982 GCA_964607985.1 uncultured Eubacteriales bacterium | reverse complement strand
GAGCCGATTATATTTTAGCTGGGAATACTTCGCGGCAGGGAACCTTGCCTTTCAACACGTCCGGCGGGCTGATCGGCTGGGGACATCCCACCGGCGGCACCGGAGTGCGGCAGGCCGTCACCATCTGGCGGCAGCTGACGGGGAAAGCTGGGAATTGGCAAATCCCGATATCGCCGGACCGCCCCTATGCGCTTTCTATCAACATGGGCGGAAACGATAAAACGGTCACGGCCATCGTCTATCGCCGCGCCGAATGATCTTTTTATTCCCCGATGAGCTCCCGGGCGATCACCAGGCGCTGGATCTCGCTCGTGCCCTCTCCGATCGTGCACAGTTTGGAATCGCGCCAGAACTTCTCGACCGGATAATCCTTGCAGTAGCCGTATCCGCCCAAGATCTGGACGGCCTCTTCCGCGACATTAACCGCGACTTCCGAAGCGTAAAGCTTGGCCTGTGAAGAGATCAGAGTGGTCTTCCGCCCCGCGTCCTTCTCGTCGGCCGCGCATTCGGTGAGCAGCCGGGCGGCGCTGACGTGAGTGGCCATGTCGGCCAGCTTGAAACGGATGCCTTGAAAAGCCGCGATCGGCTTCCCGAATTGACGGCGCTGCTTGGCATAAGCGACGGCCGCGTCGAGCGCGCCCCGGGCGATTCCCACGGAAAGGGCGGCGATTGAAATCCGGCCGCCGTCGAGGACAACCATGGCCTGAATGAATCCGTCGCCTTCGTTCCCCAGGAGAGCGTCCTCTCCGACGCGGCAGTCCTCGAAGATCAACGAGGCCGTGTCGGAAATGCGCATGCCGATCTTGTCTTCGTGCTTTCCGACCGTAACCCCGGGGATGTCGAGCGGGACGAGAAACGCGGAGATGCCGTGATGATCCTTCCCCGGCTGCGTCCGCGCCATCACCACCGCAACCCCTCCGGCTCCGGCATGGGTGATGAAATTCTTGGTGCCGTTTAAAACCCAGCCGCCGGAGTCGCGGACGGCCGTGGTCTTGGTTGCGCCGGAGTCGGACCCGGCCTCGGGTTCCGTCAATCCCCAGGCGCCGATGACTTCTCCGGACGCCAGCCGGGGCACCCACCGGCGGCGTATCTCCTCGATCCCGAATAAGAAAACATGGTTCGTGCACAGGGAATTGTGGGCCGCTACCGAGAGGGCGATTCCGCCCTCGACGGCCCCCAGCTCTTCCAGGATCGCCACGTAATGCCGGTATGTTAGCGCGGCTCCGCCGAGCTCTTCCGGAATCAGGACCCCCATCAGCCCCAGTTTGCCGAGACGGCGGAGGACGTCCTGGGGAAAATGGGCCTTTTCGTCCCATTCCCGGACATGGGGGGCGATTTCCGTGCGGGCGAAATCCCGCACCATCTCCCGGCATTCATTCAAGGTTTCCAGCGTTTCAGGTGTCATCGTCCCCTCCTTTTCAGCTCTTGGCTGAGTCTTTAGGCAACCTTAAAATCAGCGAACATATGCCGAATTTCTTTCATGGCTTTCGCTCAGCGTTTTGGCTCGATCTCGATCAGAGACTTCTCCGAATCGACCAGATCGCCGGCCGCCACACGAATTTTTATTACGGTGCCCTCGATCGCGGATTTGATCTCGTTTTCCATCTTCATCGCTTCGACGATCACCAGGGTCTGGTTCTTCCTCACGTCTTCGCCTAGCGCGACATTCAGCTTGATGACCTTCCCCGGCATGGGCGCTTTTACATGCCGGCCTCCCTCGGGCGTCCTCTCATCCCCGCCGAGAAAATGCCCGGCCTCATGGAGGGATTCGCAGACGACGAACTTGCGGCCCCCTGTAAAAACGAGCCTTCGCTCTCCGTCCCGGGCGATATAAACCTTCAATGACTGGCCGCCTACGAGGAACATCAACTCGTTTTCGGAGACAGGCCTGATTTCGGTTTCAAGGATCGTCTCTCCATCCCGGATAACGTACGTCTTTTCCTTTTTCTCCAGGGAAATCTTTCTGAGTGCGCCGTCGATGAGAAACTCAAATTCCATGAGATCCGGCTCCTCCGACCCTCCACCGGCCCAATGTCTTCCAGGGCGCTGGGGCGTCTTCTTTCGCTTCCCGAGCCGGCTCGCCTCCCGGCCGCGTCGCCGCAGCCATGTCATCAAAAGCGGCCGCAGCCAGGGCCAGTCGCAGCTTGTCTTCGTTTTTCCCGCTCTCTTTCCATCCGTCGAAATAATTCTTGATGAACGCCGTGTTTGTCCGGCCGGCCCGGAACTCCGGATGATGGATGATGTCTTTGAGAAAACCGATCGTCGTGTGAATTCCCAGGATCACAAAGTCGTCCAGCGCGGCGGCCATCCTCCGGCAAGCCATTTCCCGGTCCTCGGCCCAGATAATCAGCTTCGCCAGGATCGGGTCATAATAGATCGGGACTTCCCAGCCTCCGTAAATGCCGCCATCATAGCGGACTCCCGGGCCCTGCGGCTCTTTGAGGAACAGGATCTTGCCGGAAGAAGGAAGGAAATTGTTCTCCGGATCCTCCGCGCAGATCCGGCATTCAATGGCATGCCCCCTCTGGCGGAGATCCTCCTGCCTTAAAGTCAATTTTTCCCCGGCCGCGATCAGGATCTGCCGGTGGACCAAGTCCACGCCCGTCACCAGCTCCGTCACAGGATGTTCGACCTGGAGCCGGGCGTTCACTTCCAGGAAGTAAAAGTTGCGATCTTTATCCAGGAGGAACTCGACGGTGCCGGCGTTGTTGTAGCCTGCCGCCCGCATCGCCTTTTTGGCCGTCTCCGCCATCCGGGCCCGCAGGTCCGGGTCCAGGGCCGGAGAGGGCGTCTCCTCGACGATTTTCTGGTGGCGCCTTTGGATCGAGCATTCCCGCTCGAAAAGATGGACCGTCGCGCCGGCGTTGTCGGCCAGGACCTGGAACTCAATATGCCTTGGCTCTTCGATATATTTTTCGAGATACACCGACCCATCGCCGAAAGCGGACTTGGCTTCCCGCATTCCAGCCTCAAGAGCCGGCCTCAGGTCCTTTTCCCCGCAGACGATGCGCATCCCTTTTCCGCCGCCTCCGGCCGAAGCCTTGACAATCACCGGATATCCGATGGATCGCGCCGCGGCATCGAATTCCGTCACAGATTTAGGGATGGCCTTCATTCCCGGGATGATCGGAATACCGGCTTTCTCCATCGTCCGGCGGGCGCGGACCTTGTCGCCCACCAGCGCCAACGCTCCGGAGTTGGGCCCGATGAAAACGATGCCTTCTTTCTCGCAGAGCCGGGCGAAGTCTGCGTTTTCCGCGAGAAAACCATAGCCGGGGTGGATGGCTTCGGAGCTTGTATCATGAGCGGCCCGGATGATCCGGCCCATATTGAGGTAGCTCTCGGCGGCGGGAGCCGGTCCGATGGGGACGGCTTCGTCGGCGACCTGGACATGGAGGCTCAGTTTATCCGCTTCAGAATAAACAGCTACCGTCGCAATCCCCATCTCACGGCAGGCCCTGATCACTCTGACGGCGATCTCGCCCCGGTTGGCGATTAAAACCTTCTTAAACATCTCGCTTCCCCAAGATCATGATCATTCCATCATGCCGGCAAATTCCCCCATCCCTTTTCGCGAAAGACAACCACAAAGACTTCAGTCGGTCCATCTTGGCTTTCTTTTTTCCAGGAAGGCGGCCATACCCTCCTGGCCTTCCCGGCTGACCCGGAGCCCGGCGATCATCTCCGCCGTGAAGCGCTTGACGTCCTCGAAGTTCATCCCGGGAACCCTCCGGAGAAGCTCCTTACAGCAGGCCAGCGCTTCGGGTCCTGACGATAGGAGGCGGCCGACGATGTCATCGACCCTTCCGTCCAGATCCATGGGTGCCGCGACCTCGTCAACCAGGCCGATCTCCGCCGCCCGCCTGGCGTCGAACCGCTCGCCCGTCAGGAATAACCGGCGGGCCCGGCTCTCCCCGGTCCTCCGCAGCACATAAGGGGCTATACAGGCCGGCACCAGGCCGATTTTCACTTCGCTCAGGCCGATCTGCGCGTCGGCCGAAGCGACAGCGATGTCACAGGCGGAGAGGAAACCCGCGCCGCCTCCGATTGCGGCCCCGTTCAACCGGGCGATCGTCGGCTTGGGCAGGGCGTAAAGCTCATACAGGAACTCGGCCAGCTCGAGCGATTCCCGGAGGTTCTGCTCGTAGGAATACGTGATGATCTCCCGCATCCAATTTAAATCCGCGCCCGCGCAGAACGACTTCCCCTTGCCGGAGAGAACGACGACCCGGACAGCTTCATCTGCGCCGAGGGTCCGGATGGCGTCCCGGAGTTCCCGAATCATGACAACGTTGAACGCGTTGTGGACTTCGGGCCGGTTGAGCCAGACGCGGCCGACCTTGTCCTCGAGCGACAGAATGATCGTTTCGTATTTTTTTTCGTTCACTTGAGTTCGCCTTCGCCGTTCATCACGATCATCATCTGAGCTTGGCCGTCACATCCTGAAGATTCCGACCTTGAAATCCGGGATGGGAGCGTTCAGGCTCATGGCGATCCCGAGCGCTAACGCCTGCCGCGTCTCGAGGGGGTCGAGGAGGCCGTCGTCCCATAGCCTGGCCGTGCTGAAATACGGGCTGGCCTCCGATTCGTATGTGTCCAGGATGGGTCTGATTATCTTTTCCCTCTCTTCCTCGGTCATTTTGACGCCCTGTTCCTGGAGCCTCTTGATTTTCACGGAGACTAGGACATTGGCCGCCTGTTCGCCGCCCATGACGCTGATTCGCGCGTTGGGCCACATCCAGAGCAGGCGCGGATCGTAGGCACGGCCGCACATGGCATAGTTGCCGGCGCCGTAGGAGCCGCCGACGATGACCGTGAATTTGGGCACGTCGGCGTTGGCCACGGCATGGACAAGCTTCGCCCCGTCCCTGGCGATGCCGCGATGCTCGTACTGCTTGCCGACGATGAAGCCGGTAATGTTCTGGAAAAAGACGAGCGGGATCTTGCGCATAGCGCAGAGGGTGATGAAATGCGCGCCCTTGAGCGAGCTTTCAGAGAAAAGCACGCCGTTGTTGGCCAGGATGCCCACGGGATAGCCCATGATGCGGGCGAACCCGCAGACCAGCGTCTGGGCGTAGAGCTCCTTGAACTCCTGGAAACGGCTTCCGTCCACAATCCGGGCGATGAGCTCTTTGATATCAAAGGCCTTCCGTAAATCCCTCGGCACGATGCCGTACATCTCTGCAGGATCATAATTCGGGTCTTCAGGCTTGGCCGTATCCAGCACGAACCGGCACGGCGGGGCGAGCGTCTCGACAATATTCCGGGCGATTTCGAGCGCGTGCTCATCGTTCATCGCGTAATAGTCCGAAACGCCGGAGATGCGGCAGTGGACGTCGGCGCCGCCCAAGTCCTCATCCGAAACCTCCTCGCCCGTGGCCGCTTTGACCAGCGGGGGACCTCCAATGAAAATCGTCCCCTGCCGGCGGACGATGACCGTCTCGTCGCTCATCGCCGGGACATAGGCGCCGCCGGCGGTGCACGATCCCATGACGATCGAGATCTGCGGGATGCCGAGCGCCGAGAGGCGGGCCTGGTTATAGAAGATCCTTCCGAAATGCTCCTTGTCGGGGAACGTCCCCGCCTGATGGGGGAGAAAGATACCGCCGGAATCGACCAGGTAGATGCAGGGCAGCCGGTTTTCGAGGGCCACCTCCTGGGCGCGGATGTGCTTCTTGATGGTTATCGGGAAATAGGTGCCGCCTTTTACCGTGGCGTCGTTGGCCACAACAAGCACTTCGCGGCCGCGAACGACGCCGACGCCCGTGACCATGCTCGCCCCGGGAGCCTCGTCCTCGTACATGCCGTTGGCGGCCAGGGCGCTGAGCTCCAGGAACGGCGTGTTGCGGTCGAAAAGCTTATCCAATCGCTCCCGGACGAGAAGCTTGCCGCGGGACTTGTGAAGCTCGCGGTACTTAGCCGACCCTCCCTCCTGAACCTTGGCCAGGCGCTCCTTGTACTCGGCCACGACTTTCGTCATGTGCTCGAGATTCTGCCTGTAATCCTGACTTTGGGTGTCGACTTTGGATTCGATTCTGAACATCGCCTGTCCTTTCGCTCGGCGGCGGCGTTTATTCTTTGACGAATTTATATCCGTAGTAGATGACGCCGGCTTCCCCTTCCTCATAAATTTTCCGGAATTCAATTTTGACCCGCATCCCGATCTTCAAATCCTCGAAATTGCAGTCGACGATCTGGGCCGTCAGCTTCACGCCGTCATCCTGCTCGGCGATGCCGACGGCGTAGGGCGCCTGGTCGACATATTGATGCGGTGCGACACGGATGATCGTGTAGGTGAGGATTTTTCCGGAATCCGCGAGCTTCGTCTTTGTGAATTCCCGGCTGCCGCATCGCGGACAAATCAGGCGGGGCGGGAAACAGACGTACCCGCAGCTCGCGCATTTTCCGGCTTCAAGCCGGTACCTCTGAGGAATCTCTCGCCAGTATCTTGATGGTGTCGGCATCTTGTCCTCCTCTCACTCCGCCTCGAAAATGTGGACGAGCGAGCTTCCCCCCGTGCCGCCCATGTTCTGGGTCAGGCCGAGTTTCGCCCCCCCGACCTGCCTCGCCCCCGCTTCTCCGCGGAGCTGCTTGACGACCTCGACGGCCTGGGCGACACCGGTCGCGCCGACCGGATGGCCCTTGGCTTTCAAACCGCCGCTGGGGTTGATCGGGAATTTCCCTTGGAGCGACGTCAGCCCTTCCTCGACGGCCTTTCCGCCCCGTCCCCTCTCTACGATGCCCAGCGCCTCCGAGACCATGATTTCGGCTATAGTGAAACAGTCGTGGACCTCGAAGAGGTCGATATCCTCGATTTTCCGGCCGGCCATCGCCAGGGCCTTTTGGGCGGCGATATGGGTGGATTCAATCCAGGTGATGTCCTTTCTCGAACTGAGGGCGATGGTGTCCGTGGCCTGGCCGCTTCCCGCGATTCTCACCGCGGGTTTTTTCATCCGCTTGGCCATGTCCGAGGGACAGAGGATGACGGCCGCCGCTCCGTCCGTGATGGGAGAGCAATCCAGGATCCGCAACGGATCGGCGACGAGAACGGAGCCCAAGACTCCTTCCACGGTGATCTTAAAGGGAAATTGAGCCAGAGGGTTTTTTGAGCCGTTATCGTGGTTCTTGACGGCCACCATGGCCAACTGCTCCCGTGTCGTGCCGTATTTCGCCATGTGGGCATGGGCCATCATGGCATAGAGCCCCGGAAACGTCAGGCCGTGATAGCCTTCATATTCCTGGTCGGCTGCCGTGCCCAATGCGTATGTGGCTTCGTGACCGTTGACGTCGGTCATCTTTTCGACGCCGCCGACGAGCACGATATCGCTCATCCCCGAGGCCACATCGATGAATCCCTGCCGGAGGGCCAGGCCGCCCGACGAGCAGGCGGACTCCACGCGCGCTGCCGGAACGGGATTCCTGCCGAGATAGTCGGACAAGAGGGATGCTAAATGCTCCTGGCCGATGAAAAGACCCGAGGACATGCAGCCGACATACATCGAGTCAATCCGGTCCACACCGGCGTCCTCGATCGCCGGGAGGGCCGTCTCAACAAAGATATCCCTCAGGGATTTCTCCCAGAGCTCGCCCCATTTGGTCATGCCGATACCGATGACAGATACGCTTCTCATGGCCGCCTCCTATTCCGCCTTCCGGATCTTACGGCGGTATTTGGCATAAACGCCGTACTCCAGGTAATTCCTGTTGGTGTCCAGAAGGGTTCTTGTCTTGGGAGCCAACTCCCTCACTTCATCAATCCGCTTCGTCACCCTAAAGATGAAGGCATCGCTGCCGGCTCCCGACCCGTAGGAGACGATCAGGATCATGTCTCCGGGCTTGGAGACATCCAGCGTCGCCGTCAGACCGAGCGGGGATGATCCAGAGTACGTATTCCCCAGTTTGGAAACCAGCCAGCCCGGTTCGATTTGTTTTTTCTCAAATCCCAGCATCTCACCCACACGGAACGGGAATTTGCCGTTGGGCTGGTGGAAAATCACGTATTGGAAATCGGAAGGCTTCATCTTGGCCTTGGCCATGATGCCCTCGGCGGCGCCCATAATGTGCTTGAAGTAGGCGGGGTCGCCCGTGAACCGGCCTCCGTGTTGGGGATAATACTGGTACTCACGGCGCCAGAAATCCGGCATGTCCGTGGTGAAGGAAAAAGTGTCGAGCGCCTCGGCGACGATGGGGTCCTTGCCGAAAATGAAAGCGGCGGCACCGGCAGCGGCCGAATATTCGAGCGCGTCGCCGGGCGCACCCTGCGACGTGTCGGCTCCTACGGCCAGGCCGAATTTGATCGCGCCCGCCTGGACCAGGCTCAGAGCCACGAACATTGCCTCGGTCCCGGCCTTACAGGCGAATTCGAAATCCGCCGTATGGACTTCGGGCGTGGCGTCGAGCGCTTCCGCGAGCACCGTGCCGCTCGGTTTCACGGCATAGGGATGGGATTCCGAGCCGACATAAACGGCGCCGATCTCCTTGGGGTCGATGCCCGCCCTTTTCAAGGCGCGCTTCGAAGCTTCCACCGCCATGGTGATCGTATCCTGATCGGGAGAGGGCACGGATTTCTCTTCGAGCATGAGCCCTTTTTTATAGCTCGGCGCGTCCGCTCCCCAGACTTTGGCGATCTCCTCGACTTTGATCCGGTTTCGCGGGATGTAAGCCCCATAGCCGATGATTCCAACCATTGATCAGACCTCCTTTCGCGGCAGAAATAGATTTTCGCGCGGACGAATTATGGATGCGCTAAATAGCAAATAACAAAGGACTTCTATTAGTATTAAAATGGGAAATTATCATTCCATAATTTGAACCTAAAGTCAAGTTTTCTCCCAAAATTGGCGATAGGACGTGAGTCGGAATTCCGGGTTCCACCAGAAGTCGACGTCATCGCTTGAGAAGAAAGAATCCTATCAGTAATTTTGCGGAAAATTCCAGGGACACAATCCCTTTTCGGGAGAAAAGGGTTATGTCCCGAATTTT
>CAZSMW010000229.1:0-5076 GCA_964607985.1 uncultured Eubacteriales bacterium | reverse complement strand
TCTCTCCCGCCAGGCTGATCCTCGTTAACCCGACGCCCCGCAGGTCGCTCCGGAGGATCCGGTAATTCTTGAAGTGCTTCTCTTCGACGGTGACCAGCCCGGGCAGGCATTCCCGGGTCTCCCCGTTGCCCAGGACGAGGGCCGTGTATTCGGCGCCAGGCAGGAATTCCTCGACCAGGGCGGCCTGGTCGAACTCGCGCTCGATGTAGGCCACGCGCCGCCTGAGCTCCTCTTCGTTGTGGACAACGCTCTCGTCGGAGATGCCGATTGACCGGGATTCGCAGATGGGCTTGACGAAGGCCGGATAGGTGACCGGCGTGATGTCGTCTCCCGTCCGGACCAGGATGTGGGCGGGGACGGGGATACCGCCGGCGGCCAGGATCTCGTGGGTCTGGTACTTGTCGATCATGGCTTTCATGGTCCGGCTGTCTGAGCCGATGTAGGGGATTCGCCGGGCGTCCATCTCATCGGCCACCCACGTACCGGCCGCGTTCCTCCCGATGAACTTCTCGTTGGGCGTGATATGGTAGAGGGCGCTCCAGACGATGTCGAAGTCGGGCCGGTCGATGAGGCGCAAGAACTCCGATTCATCGGCGACACAGGCGATCCGGGTGGGGTAGCCCAGGGACTCGGCGGCTTCGCGGATGGACTCTGTGACCTTCATGTCACCCCAGCCCTGGGCATCTCCCCCGGGGCCTGTTAAAAGGACGATTCTCATGGCGTTTCTCCGCTAAAAGAGTTCGGGGATCCGAGTGTATTCGATCAGGGCGCGGGCGGTCCGGGCGGACACGGGCTCAAGCCGCTTGGCCACAGCCCTTCGCTGGGCTTCGGTGAGCTCGACCTTGGAAACGATCTCCACCGCGATTTCCGCCTCGGCGTCCTCCGGCCGCCGGTCTCCCATTCCGGACGTCAGGTTCCTGACGAGATGATCGTTGGGATCAAGGATCTCGACCCTTGCCTCGGTCCGCCGCCCCAGCGATGTTCGGAAGATATCCGCGATATAGGAGTAGTGCGTGCAGCAAAGACCCGCGTAAAGGGTGCCGTCGACTTTTATCCCCTGGAGGGCCTGGGAGACACATCCCTCAACCAGGCCGGCCAAGCCGGGGGAATCGGGGTCTTTGTCGACGGCGCCCGCCAGGCCGTGACAAACAGCCATGAATACCCGCCGGGCGTCGATCCCTCTTCGGGTCAGCCTGCGAACATGCTCCCCTGATTCGATCGTCGTCCGCGTCCCGAAAAGTGCGAGGATGCCCCCGGGATCACGTGTCAGGGCTTCGTAAAAGAGGTTGACTCCTTCCTCGATGATACCCGCCACGGGGACTGCGGGCGACCGGCTGAATTCGGTCAGGTCGTAGAGCACGGACAGGGTGTTGCAGGCGATGAGGATCAGGCCGGGCCGGAAGACCGTCATCGCGGCGAGGGCCTTGTCGAGGACGGCGGCCCGGGAGGCGGCGTCCGGAAGGTCGTTATAGCCACTCCGAGAGTCGGGCCAGGCATTCACGTAGATGAGGCGGATGGAACGGTTCCCTGAGGCACGGCGCAGCCGCTTCTCGAGCTCGGCGCATATGGATAACCCGCCCAAGCCCGAGTCCGTGATCACGACGCGCAAATCGCCCTTCCCGGCAAGGAGATCAGGGATGCTTCTCATCGCGTCAGGCACGTCATTCCACCGCGCCCGGTGCGGTGTTCGCGTCTTCGAGGAAGGCCCGGTGGATCCGGTCGAGGAGGCGCGGTTCGGTCAGGATACGGGACCCGCCGCAAGCCAGGAAGAAGACGCCGTCGAGAAGGGCGCGCTCTCCGCCGACCCCCACGGCGTCCTTGGCGAATTCCTCGGTGTGGATGGGGAAATCACTGGCTTTGACCAGGGGCTCGATCGTCGGGACGACCTGGGACACGTTGGCCAGGTCGGTCGAACCGTAGGATTCCCGGGTTTTCCTGGGGTCGGCCCGTCCGCGGTCCTCGAACAACCCGGCGAACAGGTTCTCCAAGGCGGGGTTTCGCCGGAAGGTCGTCACGTCGGGCCCGGGCTCGGTGACCTGGCACCGGCACCCGGTGGCCGCCGCGGCTGCTTGGGCGAGGGCCGTGACCTGTTCGAAGAGCCTCTCGAGCTTCGGCATGGTGTCTGCCCGGAGCGAGAACCTGCCGCGGGAATAGTCGGGGATGATGTTCGGCGCCTGCCCGCCCTCTTCGATGATGCCGTGGAAAAGGCAGCCCGCCGGAAGCTTGGAACGAGGCAGCGCCGCCGAATGGTAAAAGAGGACGAGCGCGTCCAGGGCGTTGATCCCTTCCCGCGGCGCGGCCGCGGCGTGGGCCTTCTTGCCGAAGTATTCGACGGTCAGCGTGCGCCGGGCCAGGGCCTGGCCGACGACCGTGTCCAGAGTGTGCGGGTGGATCTGGAGGACGACGTCGGAATTCTCGAAAATGCCATCCTGGATCATCCTGACCTTGCCGCTGCCCCTTTCCTCGGCCGGCGTTCCGAGGACCTCGATCGTGCCGCCGACTTCAGGGCCGATGACGGATTTGAGGACGACGGCGGCGTACGTCCCGGCGGCGGCGATGATGTTGTGGCCGCAGGCGTGGCCGAGGCCGGGGAGGGCGTCCATCTCTGCCGTGAACGTCACGTGGGGCCGGTCGGCGGACAGCCTGTGAACGGCCCGGAACGAGGTCGGGAGGGATCCCGTCGCTTGGGATACGATGAAGCCCTCGGCCGAGAGGACGGACTGGAGCAGGCGCGACGTCCGGACTTCCTGGAAAGCGAGCTCGGGGTCGGCATGGACCCGCCGGCTCAGGTCCAGGATGTCGGCGCGGCGGGTCGCGATTTCTCTCTGGATTTTTTCGGGCAAGTCCATTGTGATACCTAGCCTATGATATTTCACAATAAAAAAAACGTCAAACAAGAGATCGCACGCTTCGTTCCTTTTGTTAGTGATGGATTTCCCGCGGATTTGACCGGAGCGCGAGGCCTCGGGCTTTTTTTCGCCAGAAAACATAGGCGGGCAAGCCTGCGGCGAGGATCAGGGACCCGATCAAGGATTTTTTTGGCTGGGTGATGAGCGTGTTGATAAAAATCGCAAGGGTTGTCGCGATGAATATGAGGGGGATCAGGGGATAGCCCCACACTCTGTATTCCCTATGGGCCAGCGGGTATTTCCGCCGAAGGATGAAGACCGAAAACCCGGTGACTGCGAAAAAAAGGAGAAGGGCGAATACGACATACTCGTAAAGAGCCTGGAACCCTCCGGAAACGCATAGAAGGATGGACCAGGCCGCTTGTCCGGCGAGTCCTTTGATGGGAACGCAAAAGCGGCTATCCAGGTCTCCCATACTCCGGAAGAAAACCCCGTCATTTGGCGGTTACCGGATCGTAGGCGGCCAGCCCGATTCCGGAGACCTTGAGGCCGAAGGCGATGTCGCCGAAAGAGTTGGCTATCTCGGATCGGGCGAGCTCTGCCTTGGTGGCATCGGGCGTTATTCCAAAATTCGCCACGATGACGGGTTTTCCTACGGAGATTGTCCTGACGAACCCCCTTCGACCAAGGACGTGTCTTGATCTTTCCGGAGATTTGGAATCAAGCTGGGGCATGAGGATACTCTCCTTCCGTTGATTTGCTCTTGCTTGAGCTTGCTTCCAACATCGTCTAATATATATGATCGATCATATAACCTTATTGATTTACTATTAGAAAGCGGCTAAGATGTCAGGTAGATTCTGAACCTTTGGAGGAGGTCAAGTGAACGCGCGCAACAAGCACCTTTGTATCCAGGCTTTCGGAGTACTCCTGTCCGTCTTTATCGCTTTATCACTTTATTGTGATCTCGTTGCCTCGGAGACAGGGCCGGCCGTCGGTCGACGAGGCATGGTCAGCACCGCCCATCCGCTTGCCACTCAGGCGGGAGTCGAGATCCTCAAAAAAGGGGGGAGCGCCTTTGACGCGGCTGTTTCCGTAGCGGCCGTGCTCAATGTCGTCGAACCGATGATGTCCGGGATCGGCGGGTACGGAACGATTCTCATCTACGACGCTAAAAGCAAGTTGGTCCGATTTCTCAACTCGAGCGGCAGAATTCCGGCCTTGCTTAATCCCGATGTGTTCCGGGATCCGTATCCCGGGGCCGAGGACAACAGGCGGGGCGCAGCGGCGGTATCGACGCCCGGAAACCTCCACGCATGGGAAGCCCTCTCACGCGAGCTGGGCAGGCTCGAGTGGCGTGAGCTTTTCGCCCCCGCCATCCGACTTGCTGAGAACGGGTTTGCCATCAATGAGCGGGTCGCGGGGGCCATCGAAGCCTCGTTTCAGGAGTTTTCCCCTTACGTCCGGTCATTCTACGGCCGGGACGACCGGCCGCTCCGAAATGGGGAGCGGCTTGTCCAGAGCGACCTCGGCCGTACGCTCCGGATGATCTCGGCAAAGGGCACCCCCGCTTTTTATCAGGGCGCTCTCGCAGAAATCTTGGTGGAAACCCTGCATGAACAGGGCGGCTTTCTTTCTCTGGAAGACCTGCATAGAGACCGATCGGAGTGGTTCGCGCCCATCCACATATCGTACCGGGGGAACGACGTTTTCACCGCGTCGCCGCCCGCCACGGCCTTCCCTTCGCTCATCCGGCTGGGGATGATGAGCCGTTTTGACGTCGCCGGGCTGGGTCACAACACCCCGGATTACCTCCATCGCTTCATCGAGACGACAAAGCATGCCTTCTGGTGCCGGCTCCGATATGCCGGCGATCCGGAGGTCAGCCCGCCGCCGCTCGAGAAGCTTCTCTCAGAATCATATTGGAAAGAGCAGGTTTCCCGGATCGACATGACCCGGGCCCGTCCATTCGTTTATCCCGGAGCGGGGGAAACGATGGCGCAACACACGACCCATTTTGTCGTCGCCGACAGCGAAGGCAACATCGTAAGCGCCACGCAAACCCTCGGAAACCTTTTCGGCAGCCGGATTATGCCTAAGGGAACGGGAGTCTGGCTGAACAACTCGCTGGCCTACTGCACGTTTGAGCCCAAGGGCAATCCCATGGATGCTCATCCCGGCCGGAGAAAACTTTCGGGCGATTGCCCGACGATTATCGTCCGGGGCG
>CAZSMW010000228.1:0-9076 GCA_964607985.1 uncultured Eubacteriales bacterium | reverse complement strand
AGCCGGGCAACCGGGAATTCCTCGAGGAGATGGCCTCACTCGACGCCCAGGGCTATCTGCGGCCTTTCACGGTCGATGAGGAGCAATCCCTGGGAGCTTCCTTTCCCAACCAGCCCGCCATCCGAGCGATCGCCTGCCGCTACGACCGATTTCTCGGCGAGCCTTTCTGCGGCGTTGTCATCCCTCACCTTGTCCGGGCCATAGGGGTCAACGGGACCGGCTGTCTCAAGCTCGGCATCAACTACCTGATGAGCGTCAAGGCTATCGACGAAGCCAGAAAAATCACCCCAGAGGCGGCCGCGGCCCTTTTCCTGGACGATAATCCGGGTGGAAACCTCGAGGACCGTCATATCACGGAATGGGACTCCTCCTGCTGTCTCTTCGCCCTCCGCGATGGTTCCGTCATCAAGATCCCGGAGAGCAACCTCATCCTCCCATCTGTGACCATCCAGGGCATGGTGGCCGTCCTCAGGGAAATGGGGATCCCCGTCCTTGAACGGCATATCGCCTACCGGGAACTCCTGGAGAAGGTCCGGTCGAAAGAGCTCATTGCCGCCTGCAGCATCGGGACAGCTGGTATCCTGAACAGGTGTGCCAAGCTCGTCCTGGTCGATGGCGACCTCAAGATCGTCGCCACCCACGTCCCCGATGAAGGACACCCGCTTTACAAGAAGCTCAGGGAAGCCCGGAGCCATTATTGGGACATCTATAAGGAAAAGGCCCAGCTCCCGGCCGGAATGAATCTTTATAAATACGTTCTTTGATCCGGGTCAGAATCCGCGGGAGAACATTCCCCAGAACTTGTCCCCGAGCTCCAGATATTTCTGGACCGTCGCCCGGGCGAAATCGTTGGTGTACTTGGTCAGGTACTGATTGACCGTGAACGGTTCCGTGTCCGGGGTCTTGTTGTTCGTGATCTCCAGGATTTTCTTTTCAAGGAGCGGCAGATCTGCGAAGGCCTTGTTCTCGAATTCCAAGATCGTGTCCTCCATGATCTTTTTCGTGTCGCCCCAACGGATGGTCGACAGGCGGTTCGCCCTCCGGAAAGCCCAGGCCGCGGAATCCAACCGGAACTTATGCTGGGCACAAACCTCGAAGCTCGGGGGGAGCTCCGTCACACCGGCAAAAATCGGAATGCGCACGCTTTCGGCCGGATTGTCGAACGCGAACCAGCAGATGGCGCCGACCGACGGCGGCAGCCAGCTCCGCAGCTGGAGAACGGTGGCGTAGGAACATGCCGAGATGGCGATCGGCCGGGCCGGCTCGATCGTCCCGGGCTTCAGGGTGTTAAGGAGCATCATCAGCTCCCGGGACATCCATGGGTTGGCGACGGGGCTTTTGATCAGCTCCCGGCTGTCGCGTCCCTTTGGAACCATGAGGTTCTTGGTCATGTCGAGATCGGTCCCGGCGTAAGTCTCACGGTAAATCCTCAGGACGTCTCGGACGGAGAGTTTCTGGTCCGGCTTGACGGAGAACGGCAGTTCGGCGGCGTCTTTATCCAGCTTGAGAGACGGCGCCAGGGTGCTCAGCACATAATATTCACGGACTGAAAAAGGCTTCCGGCCGTTGTAGGCTTCCCAGAACTTGAAGGGTTTACCGCTTTTCGGGTCCCACCAGCCCATGTCTTGGGCCACCTGGAAGACATTGTCCGAGGCCATGAAGCGGTCGGGGTCCTTGAGGTCGATCGCTCCGATGCGCGGGATATTGGCCGAGATCCCGACGTGGTCGTCCGGAATGCGGACGGCAGCCCAGACTCCACCCTTCTCAAGGGGACCCGCCCCGAAGATCTCGAAATGCCAGACTTCCTTGGCATCGGCGATGGTGATGCATTCGCCGTAATCGCCATAGCCGTATTTCTTGACGAGTTCCCCGGCCAGACGGATGGCTTCACGGGCCGTTCGGCATCGCTCAAGGACGAGCCGCTCGATCTCCTCGATCATGAACATGCCGTCGGGATTATACAGTTCTTCCCTCCCCATGATCGTCGTCTCGCCGATAGCCAGGCCTTGTTCGTTCAAACAGGGATAGGCTGTATTGAGGAAGGCGAAGGTCTCTGGGATTTGGGGGACCTCTCCGGTCTGGGTCAAGGCTCGGACGTCCGTCGAGGTCTCAGTATGCATCTTTCCGGAATAGATCCTGTTCACGGCGTTGGCGCCATACTTGGCCCTCGGAACGACATTGAGCCACATCCGGTAATTGCCGTCGCAGGTGTGGCAGGTGATGACCGAGCCGTCCGCGGAAGCCAGACGGCCGACCTGGATGCTTGTGCAGCTGTCGGATTCTCCGGACCAGGCCGCTGGAGCGGGACGCCGGTCCGGAGCTCGGGCGGGAATGGCGAAAGAACAGGCGACGATGACGGCAACGAACAGCGCCAACCGGACAGTGATCCACTTGGGGAAGGACATCTTCATAAAGGGACTCCTCTTCGTTATTCCCCCAGATTATTAATGCTCGGGCTCGGTCTGTCAAGAAAAAAAACCGCGGATACGCTTCGTCATTATTCCAAAAGGCCCATCTTTCGCAGGGTCTGATCTCCTCTGTCCCCTTGGGGTGCGTCCTCCGGCAAATAGAGCATGACTCCGCTTTTGACCGGCCGGATGACCAGCCTTCCCTCTTTCCCGAACCCGTTCGTCACCTGCACCGGGTCATCCCCATCGTAATACTTCCTAAAGGCCTCATTAAAGCCGCTGTAAACGGAGTGGATCCCTTTGAAATTCCCGTTTCTCAACGTAACGATGGCCAGTCTGACGAATTCCTCATGAGATAGTTTCTTGGTCATGTCTCTCCTCCATGAACTTATCGGCGGTCGGCCGTCCACTATGAGAGACGCATCGTCGGGACTGATTTTCTCAGGCGGGAGATCTCCGGATCATGGGGCGGATCGTGGGTCCTCCAGGCGTGAATAGAACTCCCTCGGCCGAAGCTCCGCGAACCTGTCGCCGGAAAAGGCCAGGTGCCTCCGGATGTCGACACAGAGGTGGCATTTCGATACATAACCTCGGGCCTTCGGAAGGTAGCCGAGATCCCCGACCGCGAGATCATGGAGCTCTTTGATGTCTGTAAAAAGGGCCGCAATGACCGGGTGCTCGTCCGGATCCAGCTCGCGATCGCCGTTCGAGAGGCGGTCCAAAGAACTCAGCGCGATCCCGCCGCAATATCCGGTTATATAATTCCCGTAATTGTCGAAATAAGCGCGACGGGGATCGAGGAGCTCCGTCCGGCATTGGTGTCCGAAGAACGCGGCCGCGGGCTGTTTTCTGAAGAGGTCGGGCGCGTATGCCGCCCGCCCCATCGGAAGGAGTTCGGCTTGGGACAGCCCATCCCTTCCCCTGGCAAGGTACTCACGAAAGGTCATCTTCCCGGTGATCCCCAGCCTGAGGAACTGGTAGAAATAATGTTCCTGGTGAACAATGCAGGACTTTCCAAAAGCCTCCCGGCCATAACGGACGGCCCTGGCGGTCCTCTCGAACGGCACCTCCTCAGCGATGAATGGGTTGACGCTGACGAGCACGCCTTTAAGTCCGGCCTCCTTGAGATCGAGAAAGTTGTATTTGGCCGTCAAATCGTCCTTGCACCAGAAGCCGTTCGTTTCGACAAAGGTCGAAGGGATACCCAATGCCGCCGCCTGGCGCGCCGCCTTGATGAGCAGATCGAAGTTCAGGAAGGGCTCGCCTCCCGTAAAGCAGAGGCCCTGGTTGATACCGACCCCATCGGGGCCGTCGGGGGCCGGGGCAATCCGTCCTGCCAAGAAGCCCAACGTCCTTTTCAGCAGGTCTTCGGACATCCAATCGGCTTTCCAGGCGGGCGAGCCGGCAAACATACAGTGCCGGCAGGAGCTCGTACACTTGTAGGATAAGATGATACCGGCTGAAACCGGCTCCGGTACAGTTATCTTGCGGCCCATGGAGGCAGCGGTCACATCTTCCAGGTGCCGGCGACGATGATGTTCGCCCCAGTGACGGCGGCGGCCTCGTCAGAGGCCAGGTAGGCAACGGCCCCGGCGACATCGCGAAACGTCCCGATCGCGGCCGGCGGCACTTTGCCGGCTGGAAACGCGCCGCCTTCCAGGAGCCCCGGTGAAACCATGTTGATCGTGATCCCGTTCGCGACCTCGGAGACGGCCGCCGTGCGGGTCAGGATGAGGAGCCCGGTCTTGGCGGCGGCGTAGGCCGTGATGGATGGAAAGGAACCCAATTGCTCAGCCCGGCTGTAACCAATGTTGATGATCCTCCCCCACTTTCTTTCCCTCATCCCAGGCAGGGCGGCCTTGAGGCAGAAAAAGGAACTCTCGAGGACTTCCCGGAACATCCTGTCCCAATCCCCGCCGTCGAGCTCATGCCACGGCTTGACCAGGAAGGGGCCGACGGTATTGATCAGGATATCGAGTCTGCCGAACTCGTTTTCAACCTTCCGAACAAGCTCGGCGGCCTGTTTTTCATCCGTGAGGTCGGCGGCGGAGACGGCGCTTCGTTTCCCTTTTTTTTGGATCTCAGCTGCTGTCTCCTCCGCGTCCCTCCTGGAATGAAGGTAATGGACGGCCACGGCCCCAGCTTCGTCCGCCAACTTAATGGCGATCTTCCGGCCCATTCCTTTGGCCGCTCCCGTGACGAGGGCGATCCTTCCCGTATTCATGAGTTCCCCCTGGCCTTGCCTCCTTCCGGGCCGGCGGCAAGGGCGATATTATTTCAGTTTTCCGACCACGGACTCAACGGCGTCCAGGATCTCGCCCGATTCCACGACTTCCTTGAGCTTGTTGATATCGTTATAAAGAGGCCGGTCCTCCTCAAGGCGGGCGACGTGCTTCCGAATGACGTTATAGGCCGCCTGGATCCCCCGGCTCGGCTCGACCGGTTTGCGAAAGTCGATGGCCTGGGCCCCCGCCATGAACTCGATGGCCAGGATAGCTTGGGCGTTGTCCAGGATCTGCCGTGTCTTGAGGGTCGTCGTCATCCCCATGCTGACGAAATCCTCCTGGTCCGCGGCCGCCGGGATGGAACCCGTAGCCGCCGGAGTGGATAAGATCCTGTTTTCGCAGACAAGGGCGCCTGCCGTGTATTGGGTGAGCATCAACCCCGAAAACATGCCCGCGCCCTTGGTCAGGAACGCAGGCAGGCCGGCGTTGAGATGGGGGTTCAGGAGCCTGTTGAGCCGGCGCTCGGAGAGAACGGCCACGGTGGTCACGGCAATGCCCATGAGCTCGAGGGCGAAGGCCATCGGGACCCCCTGGAAGTTGGCGCCGGTCAGGACGATCTGTTCGTCGGGGAAAAAGACGGGATTGTCAGCCGCGCCGTTGAGCTCGATCTCGAACATATACTGCGCCCACTTCAAGGCGTCCTTGGCGGCACCCACAACCTGCGGAGTGCTTCTCAGGCTGTAGGCATCCTGGACCTTCTTGCCTTTTTGGGAGAGGAGTTCACTCCCCTCGGTGATGCGGCGGACGTTTTCGGCCGAATCCAATGCCCCGGGGTAACCTCTCACCTTATGGAGCCGTTCGTCATAAGCTTTCATGTTGGCGTTCAGGACCTCGAGGGTCATGGCGGCCGCGATTTCCGAGTTCTTGAACCAGCGGCCGGCGTCATAAACCTCAATCGACCCTAAGCCTGCGATGACGTTCGAACCGTTGATGACGGCCAGGCCGTCGCGCGCCTCGAGGACAATGGGTTTGATGCCGGCCTTGGTCAAAGCCTCTTTGGCCGGAAGTCTTTCGCCTCTATAGAACGCCTCTCCCTCGCCCATCAAGGCCAAGGCGATCTGGGACATGGGCGACAGGTCGCCGCAGGCGCCGACCGAGCCTTTTTCGCAGACGACGGGCGTCACCCCTTTGTTCAGCATCTCGGCCAGCGTCTCTGTCACGACGGGCCTCAATCCGGAATGGCCGTGGCAGTGGCAGCTGATCCGGCCGAGCATGGCCGCCCGGACCGCCTCCTCGGGAAGGGGCTTTCCATACCCGGCGGCGTGGCTGTAAACGATATATTTTTGGTATTTTTCGACCTGCTCGGGGGTTAGGACGACCTCGGCCAGTTCGCCGATCCCGGTGTTGACACCGTACATGATCTCCCTTTTCTGGATCTTGTCTTCAAGGAGGGCGCGGCATTTTTCGATCCGTTTCCGGGCTTCAGAGGAAATGGCGATGGGTTCATGGTCGCGAGCGACTTGGACGACCTTATCGATCGTCAGTCCTTGGCCGTCGATGGGTATGGTCATGGTTCTCTCTCCTTAAGTTAATTACTTTAATCGAACGCCTGGAAGAAGGCAAGCCCCCCGGTCGAGGACACGTGCCCGCTCCGCCCTTCAACGACCTCCTCCGGGCATCGCCCCTGCGCCATTGTCTATATCACACAAAAAGAGATGCTTCCGGTCCCTCCGGACGCCCGCGTGTTGACTTCCCGGGCCGGCCGCGCTATATGTGTATGAGGTCGGGCCATGATAAGAAACACGAAAAGGATCATGATCACGGGAGCAGCCGGGCAGATCGGCTCCGAGTTGGCCCTCGTCCTCAGGGAGCGATATGGGGCCGACTGGGTTCTGGCGACCGATATCGTCCGGCCTTCAAAGAAGGTCCTCGACACCGGACCATTCGAACCCCTGAACATCACGGAACGAACGGACGTCGAGAGGATCTTCCGAAAACACGACATCGACACGATCTTCCACCTTGCGGCCATCCTTTCGGCCAACGGCGAAAAGGCCCCCCAGAAGGCTTGGGACGTCAATATCAATGGGCTCTACAACGTCCTCGAGACCGCCCGCGGCCTCGGGTCGGTCCGTATCTTCACGCCCAGTTCCATCGCCGTCTTCGGCCCCGCCACCCCTCGGGTCCGAACGCCCCAGGACACCATTCTCGACCCGACGACCATGTACGGCGTTACCAAGGTCGCCGGCGAGAGCCTCTGCAACTACTACGTCCAAAAATACGGCCTTGACGTCAGGGGCTGTCGTTTCCCCGGGATCATCAGCCATGAGACGCTTCCGGGCGGCGGAACCACCGACTATGCCGTAGCCATTTTCTATGACGCGGTCAAGAACGGGCGATACACCTGTTTCCTCAGAGAGGACACGAGTTTACCCATGATGTATATGCCCGACTGCCTCAAGTCCATTCTGGACCTCATGGAGGCGGATTTTTGCCGGCTAAAACATCACGCGAACTTCAACGTCGCGGCCATGAGTTTCACGCCGGGCCAATTGGCGGCGGAGATCAGGAAACACATCCCGACGTTCGTCTGCGAATACGCCCCCGATTTTCGGCAGGCCATCGCCGACTCCTGGCCCGGATCCCTCGACGACTCGGCGGCGCGCGAGGAGTGGGACTGGAAACCCTCCTTCGACCTGGCGGAGATGACCTCGGACATGCTGAAGGTCCTTTCAAAACGCCATGCCGAAGGAACTCTTAACTTTTAATTTCCGTGAGGATAAGATCCATGAAAAAAGTCCCTTTTTTGTTCTTGCTCCTGCCCGTCTTGATGACCACATCGGCCCTCGCCCGGGTAGATCTCCGGCGCCCGATTCATACCTATTCCATCGTGGCCATCGACAAACAGACGGGCGACATGGGTGTCGCCGTCCAGTCGCATTGGTTCTCCGTTGGGTCCATCGTGACCTGGGCTGAAGCGGGCGTTGGGGCCGTGGCCACCCAATCTTTCGTCGAGCCTTCTTATGGCCCCCTGGGACTCGAGCTGATGAAGGCCGGAAAGACCGCTGGCGAGGCCCTGGCCGCGCTGCTCAAAGCGGACAGGAACGAGGACGTCCGCCAGGTGGCCATGGTGGACGCCAGTGGGCGGGTCGCCGCCCACACGGGGAAGAACTGCATCTCGGAAGCGGGAAACTACATCGGCGAAGGCTATTCATGCCAGGCCAACATGATGCTCAAAGCCACCGTCTGGCCGGCCATGGCCAAGGCCTTTGAAGCCGCCGAGGGTGAACTCGTCGACAGGCTCCTGGCCGCCCTCGAAGCCGCCCAGATGGAAGGCGGCGATATTCGTGGCAAGCAATCCGCGGCCGTCGTCGTGGTCAGGGCCAAGGGTTCCGGATTCTGGTGGAAGGACAGGATCTATGACCTGAGGGTCGAAGACAACTTGGACCCGATCCCCGAACTGAAAAGGCTCGTCAAACTCAACAAGGCTTATAACCACATGAACAAGGGCGATGAACTTGTCACGGAAAACAAGGTTGATGAGGCCGTCATCGAGTACTCCGCGGCGATGGAGATGTTTCCGGACAACGCCGAGATGGTGTTCTGGCCCGCTGTCACACTTGCATCGACAGGAAGAGTCGATGAAAGCCTGCCCCTGTTCAAAAAGGTGTTCGCGATGGACCTGAATTGGGCGACGCTCCTCTCCCGTCTGCCTGCGGTCGGCCAGTTTCCCAAGGACGAAGCGCTGCTGAAAAAGATCCTCGGTCTTACGCTGAAAAAATAAGGCCCCTTTGTTTCAGATTGGTCCGTCCGAACTCAACGATTTCAGCCGATCTTATCCGCAAGAAAATTCGGCAGGGCAAAGGCCGCCCGGTGGATTCCGGGGTTGTAGTACTTGAGACCACCGGGAACTTTGAGTTGTCTCTTGGCCAAGGGGTCAACGGTGTCCGAGAGGAAATTGTAGCACCACACGCCCACCGGATAGGTCGGGACGGGGCCGAGGTAAAAGGACGCATGCTTGAAGAGTTTCTTCAGGAACATGCTCTTCTGCTTATGTTCTTCAAGATGAAGGACCAGGGAACCGGCTTGGGCCGCGATGATGCCGCCGGGCGCAAGGCGTGTCTTTAGTTTCTCGTAAAATACCCGGCTATGGAGGATTGTGGACGGTCCGACCGGGTCCGAAGAGTCCACGAGGATGACGTCGAACTTTTCTTTCGTTTTCCGGATGAACACGTTGCCGTCACCGATGACAAGCTTCGCCCGGCCGTCTTCAAAGGCCGGCTTGAGCCAATCGAAATGCTTCCGACAGGCCTCGATGACCTGCCCATCGATCTCGCAGAGCCAGGCCCTTTCTACGGGATACCGGAGGGCCTCCCGCAGGGCCCCGCCGTCTCCCCCGCCGATGATGAGGACCTTCTTGGGCCGCGCATGGGAAGCCATGGC
>CAZSMW010000227.1:0-14935 GCA_964607985.1 uncultured Eubacteriales bacterium | reverse complement strand
GCGCCGACGGTCCTCGGACTCGCGGATATCCCTGTCCCCGTCGAGATGACGGGGCGGAACCTCGTCGAGACCGCGGGAAATCCCGGGCGGCCCAGGACGAAAGTCCTCCTCCTCATCCTGGACGGCTGGGGCCGGCGCGAGGACGCCTTTGGGAACATGATCGTGGAAGCCCCGACCCCGCGTTTCGACGAACTCTGGGCCATGTGCGCGCACGCAACGTTGGCCTCGTTCGGCGAGGCCGTGGGCATGCCGCAAGGCACGGTCGGAAATTCTGAGGCCGGGCACCTTCATCTAGGAGCCGGACGCCGTGTCCTCCTCGACCGGGTCAAGATCGACAAGGCCATCGCGAACGGGAGCTTTTTCCGGAACGAAGCCTTCCTCCGGGCGGCGGAAGAGGCCCGGAAGAACGATAAGGCGCTTCACCTCATGGGCATTGTCTCGCACTACAGCTCGCACGGGACGATCAAGCACCTCTTCGCCCTTCTCCGCCTGGCCAGAGAAGCCGGCGTAAAGAAGGTTTTCGTCCACTCGTTTATCGGGAGGAGGGGAGAGCGGCCGGAGAGCGGCGTCCTCTACGTGGAGAAGGTCGAGGAGACCTGCCGGGAACTCGGTGTCGGTGAAGTCGTCACGGTCATGGGACGGTTCTGGTCCCTGGACCGCGAAGAGAACTGGGACCGCATCGAAAAGGCCTATCTGGCACTCGTCAACGGCGCCGGGACCAAGGTGCGACGCTCCGACCATCTGGGCCGGTCGTGAGGGGGAGAGTTGGAACTTTTAAAGGGACTTCTCGTATAAGATAGTGACATGAGTCTGGAAGTCAAAGATCTTTATTTCAGCTATGGGAAGATTGCCGCCCTGAGCGGTGTGAACCTGAAGCTCGAGGGCGGCGCCGCGGGACTTCTGGGGCCGAACGGCGCCGGAAAGAGCACGCTCCTTCGCATCCTTCTGGGCTTCCTGACCCCGGCCAAGGGTGATGGGAAGGTCCTGGGCTACGACATCCGCCATCAAAGGCCGCTCATCCGGCGTTCCGTCGGCTATATGCCGGAGGACGATTGCTTCATCGCCGGTCTGGACGCCGTTTCGTTCACTTCCTATTTCGGCGAGCTGTCGGGCATGCCGCGCCAGGAAGCGATGAAAAGGGCCCACGAGGTTCTTTTCTATGTGGGCTTGGGCGAGGCGCGTTACAGGCTCCTTGATACATACTCGGCCGGGATGAAGCAGAGGCTAAAGCTGGCCCAGGCTCTCGTCCACGATCCTAAACTTCTGTTCCTCGACGAGCCGACGGCAGGCCTGGATCCGCATGGCCGACAGGAAGTCCTGGAACTCATCAAGGACATCTCTTCGGCCAAGGACATCCAGATCCTGATCTCCTCCCACATCCTGTCCGACATCGAGACCATCTGCTCCGACGTTGTCATCCTGAACAAAGGGAAGGTTGCCGCCCAAGGAAAGCTCCAGGACCTCCGGTCAATCGACTACAGCCTTTTCGAGCTCAAGGTGACGGGGGATGAAGGCCTCTTCCGAAAGGAACTGGAAAGCCTGGGCTGCCGTGTCGACGAAACCGAGGACAGGATACTCAAGGTCTATATGCCCGCGGAACGGGACCGCATGGAGATTTTCAGGGCCGCGTCGGCTTCCGGGGTCCAGGTCCGGCACTTCGTCAAGAGTCAGACCTCCCTCGAGGACCTCTTCGCCCAGACGGTGGGGGTGGACTGATGGCGACGATCCGCGAGAAGGGATACACCCACTGGGACGGGGCGCTCGTGGAGCGGAAGTTTCCCTGGTGGCCCATCACCCGGACGGGCATCCAGCTGGCCTTCCGGAGGAAGCAATTCAAGTTCTTCTTCTCCGTCTCCTTCCTCCCGGCTGTCGTCTTTCTCGTCGGCATCTACATCTCCGAGCGGATCGAGGACTTCAAGTTCATGATCAAGGGATCGGAAAACCTCATCAAGATTAACCCGGCCTTCTTCAAGACCTACTTCACGAACGACTTCCTGCTGTTCATGTTGGTCATGCTCCTCGTCTTCAGCGGCGCCGGGCTCATCGCCGACGACCTGAAACATAATGCACTCCAGCTTTATTTCTCAAGGCCCATCGGCAAAAAAGATTACTTCCTCGGTAAGGCCGCGGTCATCTTCTTCTTCATCCTTGTCCTGACCCTGGTCCCCGGGCTCGTTCTCTTCGTCATGAAGCTTGTTTTCTCCGGGAATTTCAAGCTGTTGACGGGCTACCCTTGGCTCCTTCCAGCCATCATAGGCTATTCGGCCCTGCTCACGGTCTTCTTCGCCTTCTACACGCTCCTCCTGTCCGCGCTCAGCAAGAACAGGCGCTACGTGACCATCCTCATTTTCACGATCTACATCTTTTCGGACGTCATCTACGGCATCACCTTCGGCATTTTCCGTTCTCCTTACGTCGCGCTCTTCAGTTTGAAGGCGAACTTCCAGCAGGTGGGTGCCGTGATCTTCGGCCAGCGGCTGCCCTATGCGTATCCGGGCTACCTGTCCTTCCTCGTCCTGTTCGGGATTTGCGCCGTTTCGGCAGCCGTCCTGCACAGACGGATCCGTGGGGTCGAGGTGATCAAGTGACGGCCATCATCGAGACCCGGAACCTCTCCAAGTGGTACGGAAACGTCCTCGGCTTGAGCGACGTCTCGCTCGGGATCGAGCCGGGGATCACCGGTCTCCTGGGTCCAAACGGGGCTGGGAAGTCAACCTTCATGAAGCTCCTGACCGGCCAGCTCAAGCCCAATATCGGAAGCGTTTCCATCTTCGGCCGGAAGATCTGGAACGACTTCGGCATGTTCGCCAAGATCGGGTTCTGCCCCGAACCGGACGCCTTCTATGAAGAGATTTCCGGCTTGGAGTTCCTCACCGGGCTCCTCTCGTTCCACGGGTTCTCCAAGGCCGAGGTCCGGGCCCGGGCCGCAAAGGCCCTGGACATCGTGGGCCTAACGGGGGACAAGGATCGGAAAATCCGAGGCTATAGCCGCGGCATGCGCCAGCGCGTCAAGTTCGCCCAGGCTATCGCCCATGACCCGGAGATCATCATCCTCGACGAGCCTCTCAGCGGGCTCGACCCGCTCGGCAAGCGCAAGCTCATCCATCTCATCAAGGATTACAGGGATGAGGGCCGGACCGTCCTCGTCTCGAGCCATGTCCTCCCTGAGATCGAGGCCATGACCTCGCGCATCATCCTCATCCACCAGGGGAAGATCCTGGCCCAGGGTGACATCCACTACATACGCGACCTGATTGAAGCCCACCCGCACGTCATCTCGATCAAATGCGGCGATCCGCGCGGCCTGGCCTCGAAGTTCGTGAACGAGCCCTATGTCCTGAAGATCCTTTTCGGTTCTTCCGGCGACAGCCTGGTCGTCGAGACGTACAAGCGGGACGCCTTCTTTGGGCGCCTGAACCAGGTCGTCCTGGAGAGCGCTCTCAGGGTCGAGGAGATCACGTCGCCGGATGACAACCTCCAGGCGGTCTTCGATTATCTGGTGGGGAAATGACATGCTGAGAACCATACGGGAGGTCTTCGCATTCTTCTTCTTTCTGGGAAAACGGTCCCGGAAGATGAAGGTATTTTTTCTATTGAGCCTTCTGCCCGTCGCCCTGGCCGTCCTCGTCAGGATCGCCTTTGCCCGACGCTCGAGCGATGTGATGTCCGTTTTCCAGGAAATCCTGATGGTCTATTTCCTGCAGTTCCTGATCATCATCCTGACGCTCTTTTACGGTACGTCGGTCTGCTCGGAGGAGATCGAGGGGAAGACCCTGCCGTACCTGACGACCCGGCCGCTCACGAAGGGCGGCATCATCATCGGCAAATTCGCCGCCTACACGGCGCTCTCGGCCTCGATGGTCTTGGTCAGCCTGGCCGCGTCCTATCTTATCATGAGCTTCGAAAAGCTGGGCGAGGCGATCACATACGGCGCGCTCTTGCGTTATGCGGGGGTCCTCCTGCTCGGGTTGATGGCCTATACGGCCATGTTCACGTTCCTGGGGACCTTCCTGAAGAAATCGATCCTCGTCGGGCTGGCCTTTGGCTTTGGCTGGGAGACCGCCATCCAGTATTTCCCCGGGTCGACACAGCGCTTCTCCGTCGTCCACTATCTGAAGTCGTTGTTGCCCTATTATTCTGCGGGGAAGTTCTCCATCCTGACGTTCCGCCTGGAGCCGACGTCCCCGGCTGGTGCGGTCCTCGTCCTCCTCCTGATCACGGCCGGCTTCTTGGGGCTGGCCTGCCTCTTCTTCAGCCTGAAGGAATATATGTTCGAGGACTAATCCTTAACGTCTTCCGTCTCTTCGCTCTTCTCTTCCTCGGCCGGCTCTTCCTTGGGTTCTTCCTTGGGCTTGATCATGCCCTCGACCTTTTGAGCCGCGGACTTGGAGAGCCTCTGGAGGATGTCCTCGGAAAGACCGGCGCTGATCTTGACGAAGTCGGGGCCCGAGGAGATTTCGATCCGGTTCAGGAGCTCGCCCACGTCGGGGTTCTTAGCGGCGGCGCCGGCCCCGAGGGCCTTGAAGCCGGTCAGCATGTCGGCCAACTGCTTATTCTTGGCCGCTTCGCCGCCCGAAGCCTTGATCTCCATGAGGAAGCTCTTGTCCCTGTAATCGAAGAACACGATGATGGCCTTGATGCCTTCCAGGCTGCTCATCATCGGATTCTGCTGGCCGAGCTTCTTCGTAACGTCGGGCGGAATGACGAAGGCGCTCCAGACCAAGGCGTTCTTGTTGGCGGTCTTGATGACGGCGGCCAACGCCTCGTTCTTCAGGATGTTCTCGGCTTTCTTCTGGTAAACGTCAATGACCTTCTTGACCATGGCGTCGTGTCCGACGACGACGGTGGATCCATCGAGAAAGGCACCGCCGGCAGGCTTGTCTGATTCAGCTTTGATCCCGGAGTAGAGCGTGACGCCGTTATAGATCTCTTCCTTGACATCCGAGCCCTCTTTCTTCATTTTGGCCAAGAGGAGATCCTTGTTGTACTTTAAGCTGATGACGGCCGCGGCCTCCTGCTTGGCGCCTTCGGTCTGCCCGGCCATGGCGACTGCCAGGAAATAGATGTCCTTCTGCGGGTCGAGGCCCGTCTCCTTGATGAAGTCCTGGTATTTCTGGTAGTTCTTGTCCTCTTTGATCGCCTTGTCGACGAACGCGGTCGTGATGCTCCTGTGGACGTCGACCATGACGACTCCCTGGGCGTCCTTGGGGAGGAGTTTGAGCATGTCCTCGGCCCCGGCCGCTCCGGCCGCGGGGGCTCCGGCCTTCTTGCCGCAGGCCGCGAAAGAGAACAGGGCCAGAAAAACGACGATCCCGAGTGCGGTGAGTTTTTTCATAGAGATATCCTCCTTTTCATACTCCGAAATACGAAATATCTCTTTCAAAGTTCCGTCCGAGAGTGACTATATCAAAAAATCAAGAAAAATAGTAGGGGTGACTCCTCGTTTGTTGCCTGCGGACGGGAAATAGTGTAAATTCGCCCCATGAACGATCGTCTAGATCATCTAGGAGGTTTTAAATTGACAAGAAAGATTTTCATATCCTTCATCGTCTTCGCTTCGATATTATCGTTTGAGGCGGGATTCGCGGCGGCTGAAGCGCCGGCGGTCCTGGGCCTCAAAGACCAGGCCAGGGTCGTAGACGGCTGGCTCAAGGTCCGCCTCGATACGGTCCTGCCGGAGCTCATGCGCCGGGAGAAGCTCGACATGTGGCTCGTGATCTGCGAGGAATACAACGAGGACCCGGTCTACCTGACCATCGTTCCGTTCGAGGACCTCTCGGCCCGCCGGCTGAGCATGCTCGTCTTTTATGACAGGGGAGAAGGACAAGGAATCGAGAAGTTCACGGTCAGCCGTTACGGCATAGGGGACCTTTTCAAGTCGGTCTGGGACCCGGCCAAGGAACCGGACCAGTGGCAGCGCTTGGCCCAGGTCATCAAGGACAGGCACCCGAAGCGGATCGGCATCGACGAGTCGGAGACGTTCGCCTTCGGCGACGGCCTCACCGCCTCGCTGAAAGAACGGTTGGTGCGCGTCCTGGGCAAGGAGTACGAGTCGCGCCTTCAGTCCGCCGAACGCCTGGCCGTGGGCTGGCTCGAGCGCCGGATTCCCGAGGAGCTTGAAACGTACCCCCACGTCGTGGGGATCGCCCACGCCATCATCGCCCAGGCGTTCTCGCGCGACGTCATCACGCCCGGAGCCACAACGGCGGAGGATGTTTCCTGGTGGATGCGCGAAAGGATCCGGGGCCTAGGCCTGGCGGCTTGGTTCCATCCGGACATCTCCATCCAGCGGTCTAAGACAAGCCTAACAAAGGGCGATGTCATCCACCGTGGCGATCTCCTCCATTGCGACATGGGGATCACATATCTGCGGCTGAACACGGATACGCAGCAGCACGCCTATGTTTTGAAAGAAGGGGAAGTCGATGCGCCCCAAGGCCTCAAGGACGCCCTGGCCCAAGGCAACAAGCTTCAGGACATTCTGCTCTCGGAATTCCGCGAGGGGAGGACCGGCAACGAGGTTCTGGTTGCGGCGCTGGCGAAAGCTAAAAGCGAGGGCCTTAAGCCGAGCATCTACACCCATCCGCTCGGCTATCACGGCCACGCCGCCGGGCCGACCATCGGATTATGGGACCAGCAGAACGGGGTGCCCGGCGCCGGCGATTACCCGTTGTTTTACGATACGGTCTACTCCATCGAGCTCAACGCGAAGGCGAATGCCCCGGAGTGGGACAACCAGGAAGTGACCATCGCCCTCGAACAGGACGCTGCGTTCACCAAGAAAGGAATGTATTTCTTGGATGAACGGCAGACGAAGTTTTTTTTGATCAAGTGATCGAAATCCAAATCGCCAAGGAGACGCACCACGATGAAACATATCCAACGCTTGATCGCCGGGCTGACGCTGGTGGCGGCTGTTGCCGTGTCGGCAGCCCAGGACACGGGCGAGCTCCGGACGATACTCGTTAATCGAACGGACGAGGCGCATAAGGCAGTCGGCATCATCGTCGGCCTGATCACCCCGGCGGGTCAGCAGGTCGTCGCCCAGGGCAAAACGACACCCGGGGGGACCGTCTCGCCCGACGCCGATACTGTTTACGAGATCGGGTCCATCACCAAGGTTTTCACGTCACTTTTGCTGGCGGACATGGTGGAGCGCGGCGAGGTGAAGCTCGATGATCCGGTCGCCAGATTCCTGCCGGCGACGGTCAAGATGCCGATCCGCAACGGCCGCGAGATCACCCTCCTCGATCTCTCGACTCAGGTCTCGGGCCTGCCGCGCCTTCCCGACAATTTCAAGCCGGCCGACCCGGGCGATCCCTACGCGGATTACGGCCCGGCCCGGCTTTACGAGTTCCTGTCCGGTCATACCCTCGCCAGGGACATCGGTGAGAAGTACGAGTACTCGAACCTTGGCGTTGGCTTGCTCGGCCACGCGCTCTCTTTGCGCGCCGGTTTGAGCTACGAGGAACTTGTCCGCCGGCGCATTCTCGAGCCCCTTGGGATGAACAATACATCCATCACGCTCTCGGAATCCCAGAAGAAACGGCTTGCCGTGGGGACCGACCCCCTTCTGCAGCCGGTAAAAAATTGGGGTTTAAACGCCCTGGCTGGAGCCGGGGCGATCCGGTCAACGACGGCCGACATGTTGAAGTTCCTGGCCGCGGCCATGGAACTCCGCGAGACGCCCCTCCGGGCGTCCTTCCGCCGGATGCTTGCGGTCCGTCGTCCGACCGGGACGCCCGACCTCGACATCGCTATGGGCTGGCACATCTGGAAAAAGTATGGGGCGGAGATCATTTGGCACAACGGCGGCACGGGAGGTTACCATTCGTTCGCAGGCTTTGACCCGGCGAAGAAAAAAGGCGTCGTCGTTCTTTGCAACACGTCCTTCGGAGTGGACGATATCGGCCTTCACGCGCTGGAAACCCAATTTCCGGTGGCGCGGTTCTCGCCCCCGAGGGAGCGCAAAGCGGTTCCCGTAGACGTGAAAGTCCTGGAAAGCTATGTCGGCGAATATGAGCTTGCGCCGGGCTTCACGATCACGATCACGCAGTCGGGAGGGCATCTCTATGAGAGAGCTACCGGCCAGGCCCAATTCGAGCTCTTTGCCGAAAGCCCGACGGAATTCTTCCTGAAAATGGGGGACATCCAGGTCACGTTCGTCCGGGACGCTACAGGAGCGGTAACCCACCTCGTTCTGCATCAGAATGGATTGGAGCACAAGGCCCGTAAAGTCAAGTCAAATGATGGAGGGTTCAGTCATGAATAATTCGCGCAAGATATTCCCTGCTTTGTTTTTCTTCATCGTCTGCCTAGCCGCTTTGATTCAAGCTGCTGAAGCGCCTCTCGCATCCCGGAAGTTCGTCCAAGCCTTAAAGGACGAGGTCTCGGGCGAAATGGCCTATCGTTATACGGACTCTATCTCCCGGTTCGACCGCGTCCAGGCTTCCGAAGGGTTCCACGATGCCGCCGTCTGGATCAAAGGCGAGCTTGAGAAGATGGGATACAAGGACATCGCGTTGGAGGGCTGGCCCTCTGACGGCACCATGCGCACCTACACTTTCCAAAGCGTCATCGGCTGGAAAGCCAAAAGCGCAGAGCTGTGGATGATCTCCCCCGAACGCGAGCGCTTGTGCTCGTTCGAGGAGGTCCCGTTGACCTTGGTGAAGCATAGCGGCTCCGGCCATTCCGAGGCCGAGCTTGTCGACGTCGGTTCCGGCATGGGTGAGGCCGTCTACCAGGGCAAGGATGTCAAAGGGAAGATCGTTCTGGCCACGGGACCCACGTCCGAGGTCATGCGTGAGGCCGTCCTCCAGAGGGGCGCCCTGGGGGTTTTGACCTACTTCTCCGCCGACACGAGGCCGGGCTATCCGAATATGATCCGATACACGGCCCTCTGGCCCCGCTGGGAGGACCGGGAGAAAGTGGGGTTCGCCTTCAACCTCAGCAAGAACCAGGGGGCCTCTCTGAAGCGGATGCTCGAGGAAGGGAAAAAGATTGTCCTCAAGGCCGACGTCGAAACCGAGTTCCGTCAAACCAAACTCGAGGTCCTCTCGGCCGCGTTCCCCGGCGCCTCCGAGCCCGAAAAAGAGATCATGATCATCGGCCACCTCTGCCATCCGATGCCGAGCGCCAATGACAACGCCTCGGGGAGCGGCGGCATGCTCGAGATGGCCAGGGCGCTCAAGGTCCTTGTGAACAAGGGACTCGTGGAAGCGCCCAAGCGGACCATCCGTTTCGTCTGGGTTCCCGAATTCAACGGGACGATCCCGTATGTCCAAGCCCATCTGGACAGGACAAGGAATACGCTCGCCGTGATCAATTGCGACATGATCGGCGAGGACCTCCACAAGACGAGCGGGATGTTGGGGATCTTCAACACGCCGGACTCCATGCCGAGCTTCCTCAACGATGTCACGGCCAATGTCGCCGGGCTTGTCGAGGGCCTCGGGCTCACGAGCCTCAACGGCTCGACCCATCCCTTCGCCTGGAGGTCCTACCCTTATAGCGGCGGGAGCGACCATGTGGTCTTCAACGATGGGGCTCTGAAGGTCCCCTCGGTCATGCTCAACCGCGGCGATACCTTCCACCACACGAGCCTTGACACAATGGACAAAGTTGATCCGACCGAGCTCCGGCGCGCCTCCGTCATCGCCCTCGGCTCAGCGTATTACCTCGCCGCGGCGGGTGAAAAGGAGGCTATGGACATGGCCCGGCTCGTCGCCCGGAACGGCCTCGGCCGCTTTTCCGCAGATTATTTTGATTCGCTCGCGGCTCTTTACGACGCGGGCGACGTCGGCTCGCTCCTCCAGGCCTACCGCCAGGTCCTGAACGTCATTTCACATTCGGGGAAAAGAGAGGTCCAGGCCGTCCTCTCGACCATGGCTTTCGTCAAGGACCAGGCTGTGAAGCCGGAGATCATAGGGCTCAGAGGGCATTTCGACGAGGCGATGCTGTCCTATCCCAAGGTGGCCAACCTGATCTATAAAAGGCTTTGCGCTAAAATGGGGGTTCCGGTCAAGCCCATTACGTTCACCGAGGCGGAGAAAAAATACAACCGACTTGTGCCCGTCCGAGCCGCCGGCTTCGTCTGCCCATTGGAAACCGACTTCCTTGTCGAGAAGCTGGGACCGGATGCCGTCAACGAGTTGAAGCTCAAGGGCGACGCGGTCTATGAGGCGCTCAATTTTGTCGACGGCAAGAAGAGCGTCCACGATATCGCCCTTGCCGTTTCCGCAGAATACGGACCGACGGACATCCAGCATATCCACGACTTTTTCAGAGTCCTGGAGAAGGCCGGGCTGATGACGATGAAGAAGATCTGATCGGAGAAGCCTCGATGTTATCAGACATGGAACGGCTCATGCGCTCCAGGCGGAGCATCCGGAGGTTCCTGCCCGAACCGGTGGAAAGGGAGAAAATCATGGCTTGCCTGGAAGCGGCCCGTCTCGCCCCGTCGGCCGAGAACGCGCAGCCGACGAGATTCCTCATCGTCGATGACCCGGAGCTCAGGTCCGAACTGGCCCGCGACGCCTTCTCAGGGATCTACTCCATGACGAAATTCGCGGCCCAGGCGCCGGTACTCGTCGTTGTCCTGGCCAGGCTTGATATCCTTGTCCATAAGGTCGGCCGCCGGCTTCAGGGGACGCAGTTCTTTCTTGTCGACATCGGGATCGCCGGCGAGCACTTCGTCCTCCGGGCCGAGGAAATGGGCCTTTCGACATGCTGGATCGGCTGGTTCAATGTCCGCAGGACAAGGAAGCTCCTCCGAATCCCGCGAAAATACAAGATCGTTTGTCTTTTCGCCGTCGGACATGCCGCGAGCCGTCCGCCTTCCGAGACGAAGCGGAAACCCCTTAAAGAGATCGCCTGGTTCAATAAAATAGGGGAATGAACCGCTGAGAGCCGATTTCTCGAAATGAGGACATCGAAGATGATCGTTTTTTTACTCGTCGTTTTGGGGGTCTATGGTCTGGCCAATTTCTATATCCTCAGGCGGGGATGGCAGGCCCTGTCGGGATATCCGTTCCCGCGGACCGCTTTTCTCGTCGTCTTCGGCCTCTTGATCCTTGCTTATCCCCTCGGCCGCGTGCTCGACGGGGCTTCCCGGGGCGTCGTCTCCGATATTCTCATCCGTTCCGGCTCCTTCTACATGGCCTTGATGCTCCATCTGTTCTTTCTGCTTGTTGTCGTGGACGTATTCCGGCTTGCGAACGCATTCCTGAATTTCTTCCCGAAAGGCTTTGCCGCCGACCCGCATAAAACCGGACTCATCGTATTCATCACCGTCATAGGCATCGGCTTGGGTGTGGTCGCAGGAGGCTACGTCAATGCTCTCCACCTGCGTCTGCGGACCATCGAGATCGATATCGACAAGCCGGCCGGAGCGGGGTTCAGGACATTGAACATCGCCATGGCTTCGGACATCCACTTGGGAACGGTCACGGGAAGCCGGAGATTGGAAAAGGTCGTGGGGAGGCTCAACGCCCTTGAACCTGACATCGTCCTTCTTCCCGGGGACATCGTGGACGAAAGCGTGTCGCGGGCCGAGGAAGAGAAGATGATCTCTTGTCTGCGCTCGATCCATGCGCCGCTCGGGGTCTTCTCGGTCCCGGGGAACCACGAGGTTTACGGCGGTCTCGAGAAGAACCTGGAATACCTGAGACGGGGAGGGGTGCGGGTACTCCAAGACGAAGCCGTCCTCGTCGACGAGGCGTTCGTCTTGGCCGGCCGCAAGGACCCGACGATCCTTCAGTCAAAAGAGCGCAGAATGCCGATCCGGGAAATTCTGGAAAAAACGGGCGCCGACCCGAAGCTCCCGATCATCCTGCTCGATCACCAGCCGGTCCGTCTGATGGAGGCCGTGGATGCGGGAATCGACCTCCAGCTTTCAGGCCATACCCACGCCGGCCAGCTCTTTCCCCTCAACCTCATCAACAAGAAGATCTGGGAAAAGTACTGGGGATACTTGAGGAAGGGAAAGACCCAGTATTACATTTCCTGCGGTGTCGGCACGTGGGGTCCGCCCGTCCGGACCGGCAGCATTCCCGAGATCGTCCGGATCAAGGTTTCGTTCCATTGAACCTTCGGCGGGCGATTTCGTAGTAAGATGTAGTAAGATAAGGATTGAGGATTTCAGAAAATCCAAACCCCGGCATGCTGGAGGCAAGCCATGATAGAAACGAAACAAAATAGTCGCAAGCCCGCGCCCGGCGTCATGGGCGGACTGGTCCTTATCCTTATCGGGTCCATTTTTCTTCTGGCCCAGATGGACCGTATTTCCTGGGCGCACTTATGGGCGTATTTCCTCGTCGGGCTCGGCGCGATCCTGATCGTGACCGGACTTCTCGGGATCGGCCGCCACGGGCGCGGCCCGACCCGCGGACGGTTCATCGGAGGAGTCGTGCTCATCGTCATCGGGGCCGCGAATATCATCGGCATGAACGTCTGGTGGCCCTACCTCCTCATCGTCATCGGGCTCGTCCTCGTCATCTCGGCGCTTTTCCCGCACCGCTTCTAGGCATTGACGGCTTCCGGTCGGTCCCATCGCTAAAAAAGAAAGAATGCTCGTGGGCATTTTGGAAAACCACCAAAAATTGCCGGTAGGATTTTTTCTTCTCAAGCGATGACGCCGACTTCAGGTGATGCCAGGAATTCCAGAGAATTGGTTCATGTCCCGGAATTCCGACTCGCGTCCTATCGGTAATTTCGAGAAACGAAAGATCGGATGCAAATTCCGGCGTTTTGGGATACAATGTGAAAAAAAAAGAAGGAGGACAACCTCATGACATCAGGGATCAATCGCCGTGATTTCATTAAAGCTTCGGCCCGGGCCGGCTTGCTCTTGAGCTTCGGAGCGGGCAAGGGCATGGCTTCTCTGTCCACCACGTCCTATGACATCGTCATCAGGAACGGTACGATCGTCGACGGCCTGAACAACAAGCCCTTACAATCCGACCTCGGGATCGTGGGAGATCGGATCCGAGTGATCGGCGCCCTCCCGACGGCCGAGGCCCGGACGGTTCTGGACGCCACGGGAAAGATCGTTGCGCCCGGATTCATCGATATCCATGCCCATACCGAAGCTCCGGAGCTCCTGCTCAACCCGAGGGGGGAGAGCAAGATCCGGCAGGGGGTGACGACGGAGATCAGCGGGAACTGCGGAGGCTCCTCCTTTCCGATGTCCAAGGAGGTCTCGGAGGACGAAAAGAAGCATTCGGGGCGGTCCGGATTGGTCCGGGACTGGTTCGACCTCGAGGGATATTTTTCGCGGCTGAAGAAGACCGGGCTCGTTTTCAACTATGCGACGCTCGTCGGCCAGGGGTCGATCCGCGAGCTTGTCCTGGGCGACGCGAGAAGGAGCCCGAACGCCGAAGAGCTCGAGAGGATGAAGAGCCTCGTGGCCCGGGCCATGGAGCAGGGGGCGATCGGCATTTCGACGGGCCTCGAATATTCGCCCAGCGGCTTCGCCTCGACCGAAGAGGTCATCGAGCTCTGCCGGGCGGCCGCGGCCTACGGGGGCTTTTACGCGACCCACATGCGGAGCGAGGACAGCCGGGTCGTCGAAGCCGTGGCGGAGGCCATCCATATCGCGGAGGCCGCGAAGCTTCCTCTCGAGATCTCCCACTTCAAGGTCTGCGGCACGACCTATTGGTGGAAGCTCCCCAAGCTGTTCGACCTCGTGGATCGGGCCGCGGAGAGAGGATTGGACGTAACCGCCGACCGTTATCCCTACACGGCCTACAACACGGGGCTGAGCGTCTTCTATCCCAACTGGGTCCTTGACGGAGGGAACGAAGCTTTTGTCAAGAGGCTCAAAGACCCCGGAGAAAGGCTCAAGATGAAGGAAGAGACCTTCGAGAAGCTTGAAGGGACCCCATGGGAGAACATCCTCCTCGTCGACATGGATAAGGAAGAGGACAAGCCTCTCATCGGCAAAACGATCCAACAGGCGGCCTCCGAAGCCCATCAGGACCCTTACGATTTCTCCTGCGACCTCTTAATTAAGGAAGGAGGAAACGTTTCCATCATCGGGTTCGGAATGGACGAGGAGGGGACGGAGCAGGTCCTCAAGCATCCGCTCGTTATGCTCTGCTCCGACGGCTCGGCCCTGGCCCCCACCGGTCCCCTCCATGGCGGGATGCCTCATCCCCGGAACTATGGGACCTTTCCCCGTTTCCTCGGGCATTACGTGCGTGAGAGGAAGATCATGGGCCTTCCCGAGGCCATTAAAAAGATGACGTCGATGCCCGCGGCCAAGGTGGGGCTCAAGGACCGCGGCGCGATCCGGACCGGAAACTGCGCGGACCTGGTCGTCTTTGATCCGGCGACAATCGCAGATAAAGCCACATACACGGACCCCGAACAGTATCCCGTCGGGATCGACTATGTCATCGTCAACGGGAAGGTCGTCGTCGACCACGGCGCCCACAACGGAGAGCTGGCGGGGAAGCTGCTCTACGGACCGGGGAAAAAATAGGCGGTGCGGGTTGATGATCATGGACACGCCCAGGCTGGAGATCGATCTGGCCAAGATCGGCCACAACGTCCGGGAGGTGATCAAGTTATACGGGGCCAAGGGCCTGACAATAATGGGTGTCACCAAAGGGGTTTGCGGGGACCCGCTCGTCGCTGAAGTCTATCTGAAAAACGGGATCTCCGTCCTGGGCGATGCAAGGATCGCCAATTTCAGGAAGATGCGGGAGGCGGGCATCCGGGCGCCCTTCATCCTCCTCCGTCTGCCGGCCTCGGGGGAAGCGGAAGCCGTTGTCCGGGAATGTTCGATCAGTTTGAATTCGGAAGCGAAAGTGATCCGGGAGCTTTCCGCCGCGGCGGTCCGCAACGGCGCCCGCCATGGCGTCATCCTGATGGTCGAGCTCGGCGATCTGAGGGAAGGCATCATGCCCGGAGACCTCGGGGATATGGTCAAGGA
>CAZSMW010000226.1:0-7230 GCA_964607985.1 uncultured Eubacteriales bacterium | reverse complement strand
CGGCGTCGAAGGCTCTTTGGGCCTCGTCGAAAATCAGAACGTGTTCGGGTGGGACCAGACCTGGGCGGGAGGAGTATCTCTTGACGTAGTCTTTGACTCCGCGAATGAACGTCTTGCCGCCGCCCCCCGGGCTCCGAAGTTCGTACTGAAGGACCTCGACTAGAGGGCCGTTGCCAGAAAGGAAAACGGCGGGCGCACTGGGGATGCCGTTCGCCCGCGGCACGGCCAGGTCATCTAAATAGTGGGCATGAACGGTACGGAGTCCAACGAGGGTTTTCCCGGCGCCGGGGATCCCGGTCAGAAGAATCAAGCGTTTTGCCCGTTCGGCCGCGGCCTCGTGGATGATGTTTTTGATTTTAAAGACGGCCGGGTCGGTGGCCGCTCGGGCGCGATGGATGGGTCTGATCTCGTGGTTATTAAAGAGCTCTCTAGCTGCCTGGACGAGCGTCGGCAGCGGGCGATATGCCGATTCAGCCAGAAAAGCTTGAGGGGTAAGAGGCGGCAGTCCGGGGTCGTGAGGCAGGTCCTCGATAAACCTGTCCACAGCATCAGGGCCGAGGATATGGACATCATGCTGACGGCTCAAGTAGCCCCGGGCTTTCATGGGGACACATAACGCTAGGACTGGGCGGGCCGCGCATTCTTGATGGTAACAACGAAGATCTCTGACGTATGCGGCGGCTTGATCGATGTCGGCCTGAGAAGGGCTAAGTTTTCCTTTAAGTTCTAGGACGACAACCGAGCCTTTGGCCAGGAAGATGACATCCGTCCGCCGGGATTCCATGGGCAATGTGTATTCGAGAATGGTCGAATAATCCTGAGACGCCTTGTCTGTTTCAAGGATTTCGCCGACTTCGCTCTGGAGTGGCGGGATCGAGTCGTCCCAGGCCCGGACTTGTTTCGGCCCGGCATCCTTGACGTACGCGCTCAGGCTTTCGCGAATGTATTTCAGGGGAGTGGATCGGAAACGAGGGAATTTTGAGTTCCAGCCACAACGAGGATCTTCGCTCATTTGATCTTCTCTCAGAAATTTGGTGGCATTTAAGGGCTTTATAAATGCAGATTTTTTAGTATTGTTCATAATGTTCGTTTGGAACGATTTTATGCCATTTTCCACATATTTAAAAGACCTTGAAGAGACAGGCGTTTTTCTCACATACTTACTCCATGGAGCGGGGTAAGAATATGGTCGTGGCGTACAGAGCTTGCCCCCTTTATCAACGGGGGGTAATGAACGAATATGACTAAGGACGTTCCTCTCTATTCGTCAGCAGCGTAACAAGGATCGCCAGGCCCATGGCGAAGATGAAGGTCGCGGCCCTGGCTGTGACCGTCTTTTCAAGTCCGGCCGGCATCCAAACGACGGTCGTCACCAAGCCTGTGATGAGGGCCATCACGACGTCATCTGGACCTCTAGTCTCTTTCGAGCTGCTCCTTGATCTGGTCCACCGCGGCCCGAGCCTCCTCTTGGACTTCGGAACCGAGCAGGGATTCGGCCAGCTCGAGAGCGGCCGGGCAGGCGAAGGCCGGCAGGGCGCCGAGCACGAGCCGCTTCTCTTCCGGCCTCGACGCGAGGCCGAGGGCCTGCTTGAGCGATGCGACCGCACCGTCCGGAGACCGATACGGTTCGAGTCCGATCATCCGGACGAAAGCCTGCAGGGCTAGGACCCGGTGGACCAAATTCGGCGATTGACCGGCGATCCGGAGCGCGTCATCCCGCGCGGTGATCGTCGGCCACTCGGCGATCGCCCTGACGGCGGCATCCGCGACCACGGGATCGGGATCGGCCAGGGCCGGACGGACAAGCCGGAAGGACCTGTCTTCGCCGATTTTTCCGAGAACCCTCAACAGGGAAGCCTTCTTCTTCGAGTCCGTCTCGGAGGAGAGGAGGGACCCCACGGCGTCGGCCCCGCCTCCCGGCCGGCTGATCATCCGAGCGACCGCCGCGGCAGCGCTTTGGAGCTCATCCATTTCGGATTCGTCGCCGCCATCAAGCACGAGGAGGAGCAAGGGACGCAGGTCTTCGGGGCCGGCAAGACGTTTGAGCGCCCGGACGGCCTGGACCCGGACCGTGGGCGCCGCGGAACGGGCCAGATCCAGCAAAAGTTTCTTGCTTCTATCGATCCGGCGTTCTCCAGCCGCCCTTATGAACTCGTTCCTGACAGCCTCGTCAACGTTCCGCTCCAATCCGTTGAGGACTGCGGCATCGACATCTTCTCCTCGGACACGCCACAGGCTTTCCCGCGCCTCCGCCTGCTCCGGGCCGGAGGACAGTGCCGAACGCCGGGTGAGCAGATCCACGCAGGATCCGTCACCCACCTTGCCGAGGGCCCTGAGGGCTTCCGTCCTGACCGCCGCATGCGGGCCTTCTACAGCCCTCATCAGGGTCGGGAGCACCGCTTCTTTCGGGTAGGACGCCAGGACGGCGATGAGCTGGACCTGGCCGTCCACTGGAAGCTTCCCCAGCAGCCCGCACACAGGGGCGATCCCGGAGGCATCGAAGGTCTCGGGGACCATGGCGATAGCAGGCTGCAGCATTTCGGACGGATTGCCGGAGAGGATGCCGAAGACAATCTTCGGAGCTGCGGGTCCCGCGGCGGCGATCTTCCCTTTCATGGCCGCCCGGCGCATCGTGATGGAAAGCTTCGACGCCAGAATCCGGTCGTAAACCGCCGTCGCACCGGCGGGATCGTTCCGCGCCGTGAGCCCTTCCGCGCAGGCCAGAAATCCCGAAGCCGCCCATTCCCTCGTCTCTCCCGAGGTCTTGACCAGAGCCTTGGAGAGAGCGCGCGCGGCCTCCCCGCCACCGATCCTCCCCAAGCCTTCCGCAGCCGCCGCCGCCTCTTTTTTATCCGCAGCGTAGAGCATCTTTTCCAGAGGAGCGACGGCCCCGGCGTATTTTCTGCCGGCGAGTGAAGAGATGATGCCTAGCCTTGGACCGCCACTCACGGCGTCGAGCGCTTTGAGAAGAGCCTCATCGACCGCGTCCCCCGGGATCCTCTCCAGCGCGTAGCGGGCGATGTCGGAGGTCCCGGCCGCGGCGAGCATCCTTGCCAGAACCGGGACGGCCTTCTCCGTTCCCATGAGCCTGAGTTCACGGCAGACGGCTGCTTTCCCTGGAAGCGCGGTCTCGCCTTCCAGGAAAGACAGAAACGCGTCTTCGCACGCGGCTCTCTTCGTTCCGTCGTCCTTGTTGGCGCGGACGTAGGCCCTTAGCGCATAGAGCACGGCATCATCCTTGCCGTAGTCGAAGGACGCGAGCTCCGCGAGGATCGACGTGAGAGAAATCTCTCCCTCTTGTGGGAACGTCCGCGTTCCTGACGCCGCGCCCGCCGTTATGACGGGTCGGACGAAAAATCCGAGGAGTGCGAAAACCGCCCAGAGCGTCTTCGAATGTTTTGTTGAACGTGTCTTGGCTTTTGTCTTCATGCGCGTTCTCCTCTCATCCTACACCGGGAGCTGCCAGGGTTCCCGGTAGGCATGGGCCAGGAGCCGTTCGGCCTCCGGGTCACCGATGATGGTCTCGGTCTTGGGGTCCCAACGGACCTTCCTTCCAACCTCCATGGCGATAACCCCAAGGTGGCCGACGCTCGCCGAACGGTGGGCCGTCTCGCAGGGCGCGACGGTCAGGGTCCGGTTCCGGACGCAATCAATGAAGTTCTGGAAATGGTCGCGGCTCTTGATGAGGCGCATTTCTTCCGGGCCGATCTCCTCGTTCTTTAAAGCCGACGGCTCCGTCTGGTATTCTCCCCGGTCGACCCAGATCCAGCCGCGGTCTCCGATCCACTTGGTGCCGCTCCAGATTTCCGGATAGCCGCCCGCGATGACGATCGGCGTTCCGTCGGCATACTTGGCTGTAACGGAGTAGTGCGTAGGGCTGTTGTAAATGCCCCTCCTCGGGAACTCGCCGACGCCCTCGATCTCGACCGGACCGGTCCCGTCGAAGCCGAGGCCCCAATGAGCGATGTCCACATGGTGGCCCACCCAATCCATGAGCTGGCCGCCGCCGAAGTCCATGTTCCAGCGCCAGTTCATGTGGACACGGGCCTTGCAGTAAGGAACCCAGGGCGCGGGACCGACCCAACGGTCGTAATCCAGTTCAGGCGGCGCGGGAACGAGGGCCTCCTCGCCGAACGTGCCCGCGAAGTCATAGTGGCCCTCGGGAAGGCCCACCTCGACCCGGACGACCTTGCCGATCCGGCCGTTCCTGACGAGCTCAGCGGCCCGGTGGAAGTTCTCGACCGAGCGCTGCCAGGAGCCGGTCTGCCAGACCCGGCCGTATCTCTTGACGGCTTCGCAAATGGCCCGCCCTTCAAGCAGGCTGTGCGAAAGGGGCTTTTCCCCGTAGATGTCCAAACCCGCCCGGGCGGCGGAGATGGCCAGGATGGCGTGCCAATGGTCGGGCACAGCGATCGAGACGGCGTCGAGGTCGCGGCGGGCGAAGAGCTCGCGGTAGTCATGATAGACGGCGCAGTCCGTGTTGCCGTACTTCCCATTGACGATGTCCCTGGCCTCCTGGAGGTGACCCTTGTCGATGTCGCAGACGGCCACCCATTGGACCTCGTCTTTTTCCAGGAAGTTCTGCATGTTCGAGGGCCCCTGCATGCCGAATCCGATGCCGGCCATGACGACCCTGTTGCTCGCGGCCGGCCTCCCGGCCTGACCAAGTGCGGAGGCACGGACGATCATCGGGAACCCGACAACCCCCGCGACAGCCGCCGGCACGGTTTTCAAAAAGTCCCTGCGTTTCATCATTGTCTGTCTCCGGTTCATGAGTTGAGCTGTTCTCTTCGCGTTTCCCGCTCTCTCAGACGAGCGGCGTCACTCCCGGAACGGCCACGGGCTCGACCGGAAGGTCTCCCAATTCAAAATTCGGCGGCGTGAGGTCGAGCATCGAGTTGTTCATCGCCCATTCCCAGCTGATAGCCCGGCCTGTGTAGGCACTCATTCGTCCCATGACGGCGCATAGCGTGCTCTCGGCGATGCGTCGCCCTTCGTTCAAGGGCTCGCCCTTGCGGATGGACGCGATGAGGTCCGCCTGTTCCTGGACATACGGGTTCATTTCCTCGCCTTCGAACTTCCAGGGCTCAGGCCCCTTGATCTCGCCGTAGCCGAATGCTGAGCCCCTGGTCCCGACGATCCTCTCTTCGATCCTGTCGGCGCAGCCGGGGATCTGGCGGCACATACTCTGGACGCGCACGCCCTCGGGGTATTCGAACTCGACGGCGAAGTGGTCATAAATGTTCCCGTACTCGGGGGCCGTCCGGACCTGGCGCCCGCCCATGGCCATGACCTTGACCGGAAGGGCCCCGATCGCCCAGTTCATGACATCGATGTTGTGGACGTGCTGTTCGACGATATGGTCGCCGGAAAGCCAGGTGAAGTAGAGCCAGTTCCGGCACTGCCACTCCATGTCGGACATCTCCGGCGTCTTCTTCACGACCCAGAGCTCACCCTGGTTCCAGTAACACTGGCCGCCGACGACCTCGCCGATCGCCCCGCCCTTGATCCGCCGCATGAGTTCCAGATAGCGAGCCTGGTGGCGGCGCTGCGTACCGGCGACGACGGCCAGCCCCTTGGACCGGGCCAGTTCCGAGGAGGCGATCACAGAGCGGACCCCGACGGGGTCCACGGCCACGGGCTTTTCCATGAAGACGTGCTTCCCGGCCTCGATGGCCGCCTGGAGATGGATCGGCCGGAAACCCGGCGGGGCTGCCGTCACGATGAGGTTGACGTCCGGCAAGGCGCAGACCTTCTTGTAGCCGTCAAAACCCATGAAACACGTGTCGGGCGTGACCTTGATCTTGTCCGGATGCATTTCCTTGAGCTTCGCGAGCGACTTGTCGACGCGGTCCTGAAAAAGGTCGAACATGGCGACGACCTCCACTCCGGGCGCCGCGTCCAGGCAGTCGACAGCCGCGCCTGTGGCCCGACCGCCGCAGCCGATCATCCCGATGCGGATCATGTCCGACCCGGCCGCGTGCAGGCCGAGGTTCCCCGGGATAGCCGCGGCCAGCGACGCCGCCAGCGATGTCTTGATAAAGTCCCTTCTCGTGATTTCCATCCTTCCCTCCCTTCAATGAACCATTCTTTTTATCTTTAATAGTTGTCACATTCCTTATACGCGTCTATGACTGCCCTCTCGCCCGATTTCCCGGGAATGCTCTGGCCGTGCTCCATGCCCAGGACGCCCTGGAAGCCCTTCTGGTAGAGGTGCTTGAAGATGTTCCTGTAGTTGATCTCGCCGGTCCCCGGCTCCTTTCGGCCCGGGTTGTCGCCGATGTGATAAGCGGCGATCTCCTCCCAGGAGGCATCGATGTTGGGAATCAGGTTGCCCTCCGTGATCTGCTGATGGTACAAGTCGTTGATGATCTTGCAGGAGGGACTGGCCACGGCCCGGCAGATCTCGTAAGCCTGGGGGACGCGGGTAAGAAAGAGCCCGGGATGGTCCTTTGGGTTCAGCGGCTCGAGCACGACGACCAGGCCGGCCGGCTCACAAACCTCCATGCAATACCTGAGGTTTTCGATGACGTTGGCCGTCTGGTATTCCCAGGCAAGGCTCTCGTCGAACCGGCCGGGAACGACCAACGCCCACTTGGCGTTGACGCGCTCGGCACACTCGACCCCCTGCCTCATCTTTTTAAGCAGCATATCGCGGACATCCCAATCCCGCGTGACGAAGCTCTTCTGCCCGAAGTCGGCGTAGAGGACGAACGGGCCTATAGCCATCCCGTTCTTCTCCAACTCCTTGAAGACGACCTCCTGCACGCGGGCCGGACGCCCCATCAAGCCGTTATCGAACATGGCCCCGAACCCTTCCCCGGCCGCGAACCGGATCTGGGCCAGGGGATCTTCACCCGCGTGAATTTTGAATTGGCCGATCGACGGCGCGTATTTGAGTTTGAAGGCGGTTGTGGGCTTCAACGCGGGATCCCGGTCCTGCGCGGACAGACCCTCCGGCCCCACCAGTGCAGCGGCGACCGCGGCCGAAAACCCGTTTCTGACGAAATCCCGACGTTTCACGACGCACCTCCTTCCCGGACGAGATACCTATCCTTATAACAAAGCCGGAAGTTAGGGTCAAACCTAAATCTTAACAAGATTGTTAAGATTGTAGGTTTGACCCCAAATTATGCTAGGATAATCTCGCCCTTTATTAATACGAACGCAATAAAATAAGTTAAAATATATGAAAGGCATTGAATGCAGCCCTCAAGCCCCCGTAGCGGA
>CAZSMW010000225.1:0-9173 GCA_964607985.1 uncultured Eubacteriales bacterium | reverse complement strand
AGAATTAATCCGCAAGGCCTTGGCCGAGGGGCTGCCGGCTGAAAACATCCTCCATTCCGGCCTTATCGCCGGCATGGAATCGGTGGGCCTGAAGTTCAAGAGGAACGACATCTTCATCCCGGAGGTCTTGATCGCCTCGAGGGCCATGAAGGCCGGAATGGACCTGATCAGGGGTTCCTTCATCCATCGCATTCAGAAACGCCCGGCGACAATTCTCCTGGGCACGGTGAAAGGGGATATCCATGATCTCGGGAAGAGGATCGTCGGGACGTTCCTGGAAAGTTGGGGCTACGAGGTGAGGGATATCGGTGTCGATGTCTCCAAGGAGCAAATCGTCGAGGCCATCCGGAAGGAGAAGCCGGCGGTGGTCGGCCTCTCGGCCCTTCTCACGACGACCATGATCTATATCGGAGACATCATCGAGGCCGTACGAAAAGCCGGACTGAAACAAAAGGTCAAGATCATCATCGGAGGGGCGCCGGTCACCCAGACCTTTGCCTATGAGGTCAGAGCGGACGGTTATTCCCCGGATGCCGCCTCTGCCGTTGAGCTGGTGAACAGCCTTTTGAAAAAGGGCAGGAGGATCAAAAAATGAAGCTGGCGGTGACGGGAAAAGGGGGGACGGGGAAGACGACCGTGACGGCCCTCCTGGCTTATTTTTTTAAAAAGGACGGTTATGAGGTCCTGGCCGTGGATGCCGATCCGGACGCGAATCTGGCCTCAGCCATCGGCCTCCCCGGAGAGCAGGCCAGAGCTCTGGTTCCCATCTCCGAGGAGAGCCGATTGATCCAAGAGCGGACAGGAGCCGGTCCCCGGCAATACGGCCAATTGTTCAAGATGAATCCCATGGTGAGCGACATTCCCGACAAATTCTGTGTCCACGCCCATGGGATCAAACTTCTTGTCATGGGAGGAATTCGAAAAGGCGGCGGCGGCTGCGCCTGTCCGGAAAACGTCCTCCTCCGGAGGCTTCTCTCGGAGATCATCCTCTCCCGGAAAGAAGTGGTGATCGTGGACATGGAAGCCGGGATCGAACATCTAGGAAGGGCCACTTCCCAGGCCGTTGATAAGATGCTCGTCGTGGTGGAACCGGGGGCCAGGAGCCTCCAAACGGCCCACTCCATCATGACCCTCGCCCGCCACATCGGGATTTCGTCTTTCGGGATCATCGGAAACAAGATCCAGGATGAGAGCCAGAAAAAATGGCTGGAAGCCCAGTTCGAACCCGGCCAAATCCTGGGCATGCTATCCTACCATGAAGCCATCCGCGATGCCGACCTCCATCAAAAGGCATTGATGGACGTTTTGGACGAGCGGCTCGAAGGAGAATTTCGGAGGATCTATCAAGCTCTTCTCCCCCCCGGCGGGCCCTCCCCGGGCTAATTTTAGCATCTTTTTACATTTTTTAAAGCCGCTTATCCTATTTTCCGGGGGATTTTTCCATTAGAATGAAGCCGTCGTATTTTTGGAGGTCAATCATGTCGTTTAATCCCCGCGGTATGGCCACGGCCATAGGCAGCCTGCCCCACCAAGACCCTGAGGCCGCCTGCGATGTCGTTCTCAAGAACATTCCTGAAATTCCCATCTGGCCCCAACTGCCGAAAACGGATTTTCGGGAGGCCATGGAGATCCAGTACCTCGAGGGGCTGCCCCGCATCAGCCTGGATGAAGAAAAAAGACAGATGTCTTTTGAGACGAGCGGGGAGATCACCGCGGAGCTTGAGACCTTCTACGAAAACTATCTGGCGGACAACCTGGATCACTTCAAGATCTCTCCCGCGTTCAGCCGCGGCCTCTATGCCATGGAAAAAAGACTGCTGCTGAATAGGCCTCCCCGGCTTCAATATTTTAAGAACCAGGTCACGGGTCCCATAACTATGGGCTTGGGCCGGGTCGATGAGCAAAAGAGAGCCATCTATTATAACGAGATCTTCCGGGACGTCCTGGTGAAAAGCACGGAAATGAAGGCCCGCTGGCTCCTCCGCAAATTCCGGCACCTGGGATGCCCTCAGATCTGCTTCATCGACGAGCCCATCCTTTCCGCCTTCGGCTCCTCCACGTATGTCAGCGTTCAGAGGGCGGACGTTGTCCGGTATCTCGGGGATGTCATCGAAGCCGTCCATAGGGAAAACGGTTTGGCCGGTGTTCATTGCTGCGGGAACACCGAATGGACGATCCTGATCGACGCGGGCGTGGATATCATCAGCTTCGACGCCTACCAGTTCGGGGACACCATCGCCTATTACCCCGTCGAGGTCAAAGCCTTCCTGGAGAGAGGCGGGATCCTGGCCTGGGGAATTGTTCCCAGCTCGGATACGATCCTTCGGGAATCACCGGAATCCTTGGTCGGCAAGCTGAAAGAAAGGATGAACAATCTGGCCGGCAAGGGGATCGAGAAAGACCTGATCCTTGAGCGCTGCCTGATCACGCCGAGCTGCGGCACGGGCTCCTTGACGCCCGAACTGGCGGAGAGGATCTTCAGCACTTTGTCCGAGGTGAGCCACCTTGTCCGAAACTCATAAACCGAGCCCAAGAACGGGGACCGTCTGGGAACGCTCCGGCGAACAAAAGCCGCGCTGCGGCTTCGGAGAAAAGGGAACGTGCTGTCGTCATTGTTACATGGGCCCGTGCCGGATCAACCCGAAGGGAAAATCCCCTCAGAAGGGGGTCTGTGGAGCCACGGCCGAGGTCATCGTCGCCAGAAACTTTGCCCGGATGATCGCCGCGGGAGCCGCGGCCCATTCAGACCACGGGCGGGGGGTGGCCAGAGCCCTGCTCACGGCGGCGAAGAATTCCGACTCCGGCTATGCCATCAAGGATCAGGGCAAGCTCAAGAAGGTCGCCCAAGTTTTCGGCATAGCGGTTAAAGATAGGACCAAAGAGGATATTGCTGTCGACGTCGCGGAGAAGGCCCTCGAAGATTTCGGCCGGCAGGACGGCCCGATCTCTTTTATCCGGCTGGCTCCCGAAACCCGGCAGGCCCTCTGGAAGAAACTCGGCCTGACCCCCCGCGGGATCGACCGGGAGATCGTGGAGATGATGCACCGCACCACCATGGGCGTCGACCAGGACCACCGAAACATCATGCTTCAGGGCGCAAGGACCGCTTTGGCGGACGGATGGGGGGGCTCCATGATTGCCACTGAGCTCCAGGACATCCTCTTCGGAACGCCCTCTCCCGTTCGGGGCCAAGTGAACTTAGGAGTGCTTTCGGAATCCAACGTCAACGTCGTCGTCCACGGACACGAGCCGGTCCTCGCGGAAATGCTTGTCGTTGCCTCCCAGGAGCAGGAATTGATCGACCTGGCCACGTCCCAAGGCGCCCGGGGAATCAGCCTTTCCGGGATCTGCTGCACGGCGAACGAAGTCCTGCTGCGCCACGGCCTTCCCATCGCCGGGAATATCCTCCAGCAGGAGCTGGCCATCTCCACCGGAGCGGTGGAGGCCATGATCGTCGACGTCCAGTGCATCATGCCCGCCCTCCAGGACATCTGCAAGAATTTCCATACCCTCCTCATCACGACCTCGCCCAAAGGGAAGATCGAGGGGGCGAAACACATGGAATTCTCCGAATCCGGTGCCCTCCAGACGGCCAGGGCCATCCTCAGGGAGGCCATCTTGAATTTCCCGAACCGGGGAAAAGTCGATATCCCCAACGACAAAATGGACCTTGTGGCCGGGTTCAGTCACGAGGCCATCAATTACATGCTTGGAGGATCGTTCCGTGGCTCCTATGTCCCCCTCAACGACAACGTGGTCAACGGCAGGATCCGTGGGGTGGCGGCCGTTGTGGGATGTTCGAACCCCAAGTCGGCCTGCGGGGATTCTCATGTCAAATTGGTGGGAGAACTCATCGCCAATGACGTCCTCGTCGTCCAGACCGGCTGCTCGGCCATCGACTGCGCCAAAGCCGGGTTTCTCATTCCGGAATACGCGGAAAAACATGCCGGCCGGGGGCTGGCGGAAGTCTGCCGGGCGGTGGGAATGCCGCCCGTCCTCCATTCAGGTTCCTGTGTCGACAACAGCCGCATCCTCATCGCCCTGTCGGAGATGGTCAAGGTCGGCGGCCTGGGCAAGGACATCAGCGACCTTCCGGTGGCGGGGGCGGCGCCGCAATGGATGAGCGAAAAAGCCCTGGCCATCGGCCAATATTTCGTGGCCTCGGGCGTCTATACGATTTTCGGCATCGGGCTTCCCGTAGAAGGGAGCGACAAGTTCTGTCATCATATTTATCAGGAATATGAAGGCATTTTGGGCGGTCGCTGGGGCTCGGAGCCGGAGCCCGGGAAAATGGCCGCACAGATGATAGATCATATCAACCGGAAGCGGGAAAAATTGGGCATAGGCCGCAGCAAGGAAAGGGTCCTGTTCGATATGGCCATGAGAAGGGACCTTGAGGTTTGATAGATCGCTGAAATGAGGGAAAAGGGATGTCCAGAATAATCGCCACAAGGGCCATCCGCGGAGCGTACAAACTCGTCGGCCGGGCGGAAAAAGAGCTCGACCGGGCTCTCGAGGAAAAAGGTCCCGGGACCAAGGTGGAGTTCCCCAACACGGGCTACTTCCTCCCCATTTCTTACGGCCTTTTGGGAATAAAGGTTCAGACCCTGGAGCATCTCAAAACGGTCCTGGAGGAGGCCAAGAGCCTTCTCCCGCCGGTCCCCGCTGAAGAACTCTGGCTCCCGTATCTCGGCCACACCCTCGACGCCGGCATGGCCACCCTCTTTGCCGATGAGATCATCGAGGCCATCAAGTACACCCAAGATCCCGTCCCTTATCTTCTTGAGCCGTCTCCTCGGGGCGGGAAGCTTTGGCTTGGCGCGGCCGACGATGTCATTCTCAGGGAGCGGGGCATCGAGTTCGTGGATGGGACGGCCCCCGGCTTCGCGACCTGCGTCGGTTGCTGCCCCACGAACGCCGTCGCCGTGAAGATCGCCAGGGAACTCCAGGAAAAGAACCTTTATGTCTTCATGGCCGCGGACACCGAGGGACGTTCCATGGCCCAACAGTTGGCTGAAGAAGGCGTGGAGATGGGATGGCCGACCAGGCTCGTGCCCTTCGGGAACGATGTCACGGCCTGCATCCATGCTCTCGGCTTCGCCACCCGCGTCGCGCTGTCTTTCGGGGGCGCCCAGCCCGGCGATTATAGCCGTATCCTCCGCTACAATAAGAACAGGATCTTCGCCTTCGTTCTCGCCTTCGGACCGGTCGACGATGAAAAACACGCCCAGGCGGCCGGCGCCATTAATTACGGCTTTCCGACCATCGCCGAAACCGATATCGACCAGATCCTGCCCACGGGCGTCTGCACCTACGAACACGTGGTCTCCCCAGTTCCGGTCGACAAGATCGTGGCCAAGGCTATTGAAGTCCGGGGCCTCAAGATCACCATCGACAAGGTCCCGGTGCCGGTTTCCTTCGGGCCGGCTTTTCAAGGCGAGAGGGTCCGCAAGGAAGACATGTACGTGGAAATGGCCGGCCAGGTCAGGCCGGGCTTCGAGCTTCTGACAACCCGGGATTTAAGCGACGTCGAAGACGGAAAGATCGATGTCATCGGGCCCGAAATCGACGATGTCGGAGAGGGCAGCGAGCTTCCCCTCTGTCTCTGGGTCGAGGTGGCGGGCCGGGAAATGCAGCCGGACTTCGAGCCCATTCTGGAACGCCATTTCCACGACTTTTTGAATTGCGCCCACGGCCTTTTTCATATGGGGCAGCGCGACATCAACTGGGTGCGGATCAGCAAGGAAGCCAAAAGGGGAGGGCTCAAGTTCAAGCACTTCGGCTCCATCATCCACGCCAAACTCCACAGTGAGTTCGGGAAGATCGTGGACAAGGTCCAGATCACGGTCATCACCGACGAAAAGGAGATCCTGAACCGGATCGGCGTCGCCCGGAAGGTTTACGAGCACAGGGATGCCCGGATTGCCGACATGACGGATGAGGCCGTGGACACGTTCTATTCCTGCACCCTCTGCCAATCCTTCGCGCCCAATCATGTCTGCATCATCACGCCCGAGCGGTCGGGTCTCTGCGGCGCCTACAACTGGCTCGACGGGAAAGCCGCATTCCAAATCAATTCCACCGGCCCTAATCAGCCGGTGAAAAAAGGCCCGTCGATCGATGCCCTCAAAGGCCAGTGGAAAGATATCAATGAATTCGTCAGCGCCCATTCCCACAAGGCCCTCGAAATTTTCAATCTGTACAGCTTCATCGACTTTCCCATGACGTCCTGCGGCTGTTTCGAATGCATCTCCTGCGTGCTTCCCTCGACCAACGGCATCATGACCGTCTACCGCGCCTATCCGGGGTTGACGCCGAGCGGCATGAAGTTTTCCACTCTGGCCGGGACGGTGGGTGGAGGCGTGCAGACCCCCGGCTTCATCGGTCACAGCAAGCTGTATATTGAAAGCCGGAAATTCATCAGCGCCGAAGGCGGCGCCCGGAGGATCGTCTGGATGAACCGGGAGCTGAAAGAAACAATGGAGCCCGCCCTGCGGGGTATCGGCCGGCAGTGCGGGCTCGAGAACTTCGTGGAGATGATTGCCGATGAAACCGTCGCCCAGACGGAGGAGGAGGTCCTGGAATACATCACCAGGATGAACCACCCGGCCCTCTCCATGCCCCCTCTCTTTTGAGCCAAGACCATGAGGACCATAGCTGTCGCCGGAAAAGGAGGGACGGGGAAAACGACCGTCGCCGCCATGATCGTTCGCTGCTTGAGCGAACATGACACGAAATCCATTCTCGCCGTCGATGCCGATTCGAACGTCAATCTGAATGATGTCCTGGGCGTCTCCTTGAACGAGACCATCGGGAACATCCGGGAAGAGATGAAGGACCAGGTAAGCGGCCTGCCGGGAGGAATGACCAAGTCCCAGTTTCTGGAATACAAGATCCATGCCGGCCTTGTCGAGACCGCCCGCTTCGACCTCATTGCCATGGGTCGGCCGGAGGGTCCGGGCTGCTATTGCTACGCCAACAATCTCCTTCGCGACATCTTGAATACCCTGAGCGCCAACTATGCTCACGTCGTTATTGACAACGAGGCCGGCCTGGAACACCTGAGCCGCCGCACGACCCAGAGGATCGATGAACTGCTTATCGTTTCCGACCCATCCCCCCGGGGGATCCGGGCGGCGGCCAGGATCAGCCGTCTCCTGAAAGAACTGGATTCCCGGGTCGATAAAAAATTCCTCATCCTGAACCGGGTCCGGTGCCCTCCTCCCGATTCCGTCGGCTCCTTGATCCGGGAGGCCGGATTGGATCACGTCGTTTCGATCCCCGAGGACGACCATTTGCTGAGGATGGATCAGGAAGGAAAGTCGATCTGGGACATCCCGACGGATTCCCCGGTCTATCGAGCCATCCGTCGTCTCCTGAAGGACTTGACGAATGACGAAAAATCCCGAGAGGTCAGGCCATGAGCTTTGAGATCCCGAGAGAAAAAAATCCGGGGAAGGTAGCGGAAGTGACCATCGGAGCCACGCCCGAGCAGGGAGGCACGCGCTCCCACACGGTCACGATCGGCGGGAGCACGGCCCTCCCGTTCCATTTTTTCGAGGGCGAGCATCCCCATCCGCCGGCCGTGGCCATGGAAGTCTTTGACAAAGTTCCGGCCAAGTACCCGCGCTCGCTTCTGGACGAATTCCAGGATGTCATCGATAGACCCTGGGAAATGGCCCGGAAATGCGTCAGCGAATACGGGGCAGAACTCATCAGCGTCCGCCTGGAGGGGACTCATCCCGAAAAAGGGAACAAGAGCGCCGAGGAGGCCGTGGAGCTCGTCAAACAAGTCCTCCGGTCCGTGACGGTTCCCATCATCGTGACCGGACACAGCCATTTCGCCAAGACGAACGAGGTCATGAAAAAGGTCTGCGAGGCGGCGGCCGGCGAAAATTGCCTCATCAACTATGTGGAAAAAGACAATTACAAGACCATCGCCGCGGCCTCGATCGCTTACAAGCATACCCTGGCGGCCCAGAGCCCCATCGACGTGAACATGGCCAAACAGCTCAACATCCTCCTCAAGGACATGAATTTTCCCCAGGAGAAGATCATTATGGACCCCTTGACGGGGGCCCTGGGTTATGGCCTGGAATACACCTACTCGATCATGGAAAGGATCCGGATCGACGGCTTGTCGGGAGACCCGATGCTGTCCTTTCCCATGCTGGTGAACCCCGGATACGAATGCTCCAGAGTGAAGGAGGCGCGGGTACCTGAGAAGGATTACCCGCAGTGGGGCAGCGAAGAAGCGCGGGGCGCTTATTGGGAGATCGCCACGGCCATGAGCCTTCTGGCCGCCGGAGCGGAGCTCCTGATCATGCATCATCCTAAGGCCGTGGCCGTGGTCAAAAAGAAGATCCGCCGGATGCGCGCCACGGGCGGAGGAGAATGACCATGGCCCTTTCCGGATTGGAGATTTTCAAGATTCTCCCCAAGACGAATTGCGGTGACTGCGGTGTCCCCACGTGCATGGCTTTTGCCATGAAACTGGCCCAGAAAAAAGCCGAACTCAGGGAATGCCCCCACGCCTCCGAACAGGCTAAAGAAGTCCTGGGAGCGGCGAGCGAACCACCCATTCGGCTGGTTCAGATAGGAAGCGTCCACCCCCTTGCCGTTGGGAACGAGACGGTCATGTTCCGCCATGAAAAAACCTTTTTTCATCCCGCGGGGATCGCTATTGAGCTCCGGACTTCAGCGGGGGAAGAGGCGCTCGCAGCAAAGATCCAGGACCTGGAAAACATCCAGGTGGATCGGGTGGGCGAAAAACTGAGGCCCGATCTTTTCTTCGTGACTCACGATTCCGGGAGTCCGGAGGATCTTCTCCGGGCCCTCCGGCTCGTGAAGGAGCGCTCCGGAAAGGGGATCATTCTGGATTGCCCGGAGGAGAGGGTCCTTCATGAGGCTGTGGAAATCCTGAAGGGCGATCGGCCGGCCATCTTCCTTCGGAAAGAAATTTCCGACTCCGATATCGCCTTGGCCAAGGCCTGCGACGCAAGCCTGATCGTGACGGCCCGCACCTATCAAGATCTGGAAAAGCAAACGGAAAAGGCCAGGGCTTCGGGTTTCAACAATCTCATCCTGAATCTCGATTCCGGGGACCTCGGAACGCAATGGCAGCAGAATACCATCCTCCGGCGCAGCGCCCTAAAGAAGAATTTCAAGCCCTT